>JBEKWD010000195.1:1406-6900 GCA_049513435.1 Steroidobacteraceae bacterium
AACAGCGCACCGACCATGACCACGACGAAAGCGCCATGCTCGCCCTCGAAGGCGAACGCCAGTCGCTCATTGCGCGCAAACAAACCAGGCAGATGCGCGACCACCGCTCCGCTGACAGCAAACAGGCGCCCCGGGACGTGCCAGGCGCCGATCAATTGCCCGGACAGCGGCATGTGCACGCGGTGGTAATCGCGCGGCCCCAGATAGAGCGTCGCATACAGGCCGTCACGCAGCCTTGCGGCCCAGGCGCTCTGAGCCAGCAGCGCCTCGAGCGTGTAGGTGTGTCCCTTAGCCTGCAACAGTTGATCAGCCTGTGCGGCGCTGGCAGATTCGAGCGTCGCATCGCAGGGCGAGCCGATGTGCAGTGGGTCCGCATCGGCGGGCCGGGCGTCGGCGCGCAGCGCGCGCGTGAATAAGGCGTTGAAGCTGCGATATTTGAGGGGTTCGGGCTCCAGCGCACCGCTCATGTCGGGCCGGTAACCGCGCACGAACACTCGGATCAACAAATTCTTGAGCCAACCGATTTCGCTGCGGCTCACAGCGTGCATCAGGCGGCACAGTAAATGATGCGGCAGCAGGTACTGCAGCGCGACGAACAAGCGGCTCATGACCTGCCTATGGAAAGGCCTGACGGGAGCTTGCGCTTCAAACCCGGTGCGCCGTGCGCAGCTGTTTCAGGTCGGCGGCGATGGCGGAGGCCGAGAATGGCGGCGAGAACACGGCGACCAAGCGGCCCGCGCTATCGATGAGATAGAGCGTCGCCGAGTGATCCATCGTGTAGCTGCCGTCGGGCAGGTTCTGGCGCACGGCGATCGCGCTCAGGCTGCGCAGCAACGGCGCGAGCGCGGCCTCATCGCCGCGCAGGCCGATGAACTCGCGATCGAAATAACCGAGGTAGACTTGCAGGCTCGCCGCGCTGTCGCGCTCGGGATCGACCGTTACAAATACGACCTGCGCGCCCGGCAGGGGATGGGCACGCTGTAGTTGCGCCAGCATCGCGAGCGTCGTGGGACACACATCGGGACAGTGCGTGAAACCGAAGAACAGCAGCGTCGGGCGACCGTGCAAATTCGAGCGATCGAAATCACGACCCGACAGATCCTGCAGATGAAACTCGGCGAGCGAGCGCGGCTGCGCCAGCCAGGTGCCCGCCTGCAATGACACACCGGCGGGCTCGAGCAGGCGTGCGAGCCCGGCCCCCGCCGTCACGGCGAGCACGCCCAGAGCCAGCAACACCAGGAGCAAACGCGGTTTCATGCGCCGATTATCACACACGGCATCCTCGCGGCAGCCTCACGCGGCGCGCGCTGGAGGATCCGGGCTCAGGCTCAATGTGGGCGCCGTGCTCGCACGCAGCACGCGCCGGCTCGCGCGCGCGCGGCTGCATTACGGCCATGGTACCGACAATGCGCGCGATGAGGCCGCGGCGCTGATCTGGCATGTGCTGCGCCTGCCGCATACAGCCCGGCCAGGGGCGTTGCGTGCGCTGCTGGCTCGAGCGGTCGCGCCCAGCGCGCTCGCCCGCATCGAGGCGCTGTTGCTGCGGCGCATCCGCGAACGCATACCGGCCAGCTACCTGACGCGGCGCTGCTGGTTTGCGGGCCTGGAGTTCTACGTCGATGAGCGCGTGCTGATTCCGCGCTCACCGATCGCCGAGCTCATCGAGCAGCGCTTCGCGCCCTGGATAGGCGCTGCACGCGTACAGCGCATTCTTGATCTGGGCACCGGCTCGGGCTGCATCGCGATCGCCTGCGCACGGGCATTTCCAGCCGCGCGCGTCGATGCGCTCGATATCTCGAGCGCCGCACTGGAGGTGGCAGCTCGCAATATCCGCCGGCACCGTCTGGGGCGGCGCGTGCGCCCGCTGCAATCGGATTATTTCGCTGCTCTGGGCTCGGCCAGCTACGATATCATCGTGAGCAATCCGCCCTATGTAGGGCGGCGCGAACTGCGGGGGCTGCCGGCCGAATACCGGCACGAGCCGCGGCTGGGGCTTGCTGCGGGCACCGACGGCCTCGATGCGGTCCGAATTATATTGCGCGAGGCCGCAGCGCATCTGAATCCGGGCGGGATCCTGATCGTCGAGGTGGGCAACTCGGAAGCGGCGTTGCGTCGCGCGTTTCCACGGTTGCCATTCATATGGCTGAGTTTTGAGCGTGGCGGCGGCGGCGTATTCATGCTCGAGCGCGCTGGGCTGCTGCACTCGGACAGGGGCGTCCGCTTGGATTGAGGGCTTGAGAGGCAGGCAATGTCGGGCAACACGCTGGGCAGATTGTTCGCGGTCACGACCTTTGGCGAGAGCCATGGCGCGGCGCTAGGCTGCATCGTCGATGGCTGCCCGCCGGGCTTAGGCCTCGAGGAGGCGGATCTGCAGCAAGATATCGATCGGCGCCGCACGGGCACCTCGCAATTCGTCAGTCAAAGACGCGAGAGCGACACGGTGCGCATTCTGTCCGGCGTGTTCGAAGGCCGTAGTACGGGTGCGCCGATCGGACTGCTGATTGAGAACACCGATGCGCGTTCGCGCGATTACGAGCGCATCAAGGACCGCTTTCGGCCCGGACACGCCGACTACACCTACCAGCATAAGTATGGCTTCCGGGATCATCGCGGCGGCGGCCGCTCATCGGCACGCGAGACGGTCATGCGCGTGGCGGCCGGCGCGATCGCGCGCAAGTATCTGGCCGAGCGGCTCGGCATACGCATCTATGGCTACCTCAGCCAGATCGGGGCGCTCACGCTCGAGCCGCGCGAGCCGGCCGCAGCCTACTCGAATCCGTTTTTCTGCCCGGATCCGAGCCGTGTGACGGAGCTCGAGCAATTGATGTGGAATACTCGTGGGGCGGGTGATTCGATCGGGGCGCGCGTCACCGTGATAGCCGAGGGCGTGCCGCCGGGGCTGGGCGAGCCGGTGTTCGATAAGCTGGATGCCGATATCGCGCATGCGATGATGGGTATCAACGCGGTGAAGGCGGTGGAGATCGGCGACGGGGTCGCCGTGGCCGCACAGCGCGGCAGTGAGCATCGCGATGAGCTCACGCCGAGCGGATTTGCGTCCAACCACGACGGCGGCATGCTCGGCGGCATATCTTCCGGGGCCCCTATATTGGTGCACTTGAGTCTGAAGCCGACCTCGAGCATTCAGGTGCCGGGCCGCACCATCGATGTCGAGGGTAACGCGGTCGAGATCGTCACGACCGGACGACACGATCCGTGCGTCGGACTGCGTGCCACACCGATCGCCGAGGCGATGCTCGCGATCGTGCTGATGGATCATTACTTGCGCCACCGCGCGCAGAATGCGGATGTGAGCTGCCGTACGCCCGACATCACGCGGCGAGGGGATCGATGAGCGCGTCTTTGCGGGTGGCTGTGGTCGGGGCTACGGGGCTCGTGGGCGACACCATGATTCGTGTGCTCGCGGAGCGCAAATTCCCGCTCGGGCAATTGTTTGCGTTGGCCAGCAGCCGTTCGTTGGGCAGATCGGTCGATCATCAGGGCCGCCCGCTGCCGGTTGAGGAGCTCTCGGGCTTCGACTTCTCGCGCGCGGACATCGGACTGTTCTCCGCTGGCAGCCAGATATCCGCGCAATATGCGCCGCTGGCGGCGGCGGCCGGCTGCGTGGTCATCGACAACACATCCGAGTTTCGCTACCAGGACGACGTGCCGCTCGTGGTGCCGGAGGTCAACGCGCATGCGATCGCCCAGTATCGCGCCCGCGGCATCATCGCCAACCCGAACTGCTCGACCATCCAGATGCTCGTGGCCCTCAAACCCATCCATGACGCGGTCGGCATCGAACGCATCAACGTTGCGACCTATCAATCGGTCTCTGGCGCCGGCAAGGAAGCGGTCGAGGAACTGGCTGCTCAGAGCGCCGCGCTACTGAGCGGGCGCCCCATCGACACGCCTCGGGCCCTGGCCAAGCAGATCGCCTTCAACTGCGTGCCGCACATCGATCAGTTCCAGGACAACGGCTATACCCGCGAGGAGATGAAGATCCTGTGGGAGACGCGCAAGATCCTCGAGGACGACTCGATACGGGTCAATGCCACGGCAGTGCGGGTCCCGGTGTTCTACGGGCACTCCGAGGCAGTTCATATTGAGACGCGGCGCAAGATTTCGGCCCTTGAGGCGCGCGCTTTACTGGAGCGGGCCCCTGGCGTAACCGTCCTGGACGAGCGCGAGGCGGGCGGTTACCCGACCGCTGTCACCGAAGCAGCGAACCACGACACGGTTTATGTGGGCCGGATTCGCGAAGATATGTCTCATGATCGGGGTCTTGACCTTTGGGTGGTATCAGACAATGTACGCAAGGGTGCTGCGACCAACAGCATCCAGATCGCTGAGATTTTGGCTCGCGAGTATTTATAAGTTATATTCCGGCCAATTAAGTGCTGGGCCTGCGCGCTACGCTAATTATTTATTTTATAAGGGATATATGGCAGCCGGCCCGCTGGAGAAACGATGCTGACGCGTAATTTTTACCGAGCGCTGCTGCTGGCGCTGCTGGGGCCGACGGCGGCGCTGGCACTGGGGCTGGGAGACATACATCTCAAATCGGCCCTGAATGCGCCTCTCGACGCCGATATCGATGTAGTCGGGGCCAGTGCCGACGATCTGTCCAGTCTGAAGGCGGCGCTGGCGTCGCGCGAGACCTTTGGCCACTATGGCTTGGATTATCCGGCCTTCCTGAGCGGCATAACGCTCGCCTCACAGCAGACCGCGGATGGCCGCACGGTCATACACCTGCACTCTACCGAGGCGGTTAACGAACCCTTTGCCACCCTGCTGGTCGAGGTCACCTGGGCGCGCGGTCATCTGATTCACGAATACACGGTGCTGCTGGATCCGCCGGTGTTTGCGAGCGAGACGGCGGGTGCGCCGGCCATCGCGGCGCCGGTTACAGGGGCTGCGGCGCGCAGCGGCAACATCGAGCGGGCAGCCCCGAGCGCAGCGGCGATGCCAGCCAGCAGCGCAGCTGCAGCACCACCGACGCTGCCCAGCGAAGCCGCTCCGGTCGTGCGCGCTCCCAGCGCTCCGGCGAGCTCGAGTGCCAGCAGCCCGCCACGCAGTGCGAGTGCCAGCGCCGCGCCTGCGGGTGGTAGCAGCTATGTGGTGCGCAATGGCGACACGCTGACCGCAATAACTGCACAGGTCTATGGGGCTGGCGATCGCGCCCAGCGCCAGCGCGAACTGGTTGGCGTCTATCGCGCTAACACGAGCGCCTTTGACGGCAACATGAATCTGCTGCGGGCGGGTAGCCGTCTGACCCTGCCGGGGGAAGCAGAACTGGCCGCAATCAGCCCGGCTGAGGCGCAAGCGGAAGTACATCGTCAGTACTCGACGTGGAATACCAGCCACGGGAACCCGAGCGCGGCCAGCACCACCGCGAGCGGGGCCGGCCAATTGCGGCTCGTGCCGCCCCAGGAATCAGCCCCATCCGCGCCCAGCCCGCGCACGGCACCGAGCCCTGCAGTCGCACCGAGCGCAA
>JBEKWD010000196.1:0-6676 GCA_049513435.1 Steroidobacteraceae bacterium
GCTGCGACGCACGTGCTCGCCAATGGTGAGAACACAACCGTGGATGAGATTTCAATCGACGCGGTGCCGATGTACAACACCACCCCCGAGCGCTTCCACTTTCATCCCAAGGGCGTCGGCAATGGCTACATCCTCACCATCGGCGGCAAGCGCGTGTACGTTGCCGGAGATACCGAGGAGAGTCCGCCGCTAGCGCACCTGCCGCACATCTACGTCGCCTTCATCCCGATAAATCTGCCCTATACCCAGACCGTGCAGGCGGCGGCCAAGTGGGTGCGGGACTTCCGTCCACAGTACGTGTACCCGTACCACTACCGTAGTATGGACGGCACCTTCGCGAACCTGCAGCAGTTCAAGAAGCTCGTGGGCCATGCCAGCCACGTCGACCTGGGGGCGTGGTATCCGAACGCCCAGAACGCCGGCTGAGGATGGTGCGCGCGGCGTCGGATATGGTGGTGGAGGGCGCGGACACTGAGCCAGGCAGTCTCGACGCGACGTGGGCACGGTGGTCTGTTCGACCGCATCAAAGTGTCAATTTCTGCGGTCCGAGCGCGACCAGACGACGTCGGCCCTTTCGAGCATGAGTTGCGGCGCCGTCAGCAGCCCCTCGACGATATCGGCCACCGCAGTACGGGTCGCCCGATAGTTGGAAGAAATGACCCAGACGATTTCTGCAAGAGACACGATCGAGATAAAGCCGCGTGCCTCCGCGGACAGTGAACCTTCAATAAGGCGATTCGCAACGGCGGCCTGCTTCTACAAGTCTGCGGCGAAGTAGGTTTCGAACCGAGCCTCGCGGCAGCTCCGTCCAAATGGTCTGCGCGGTAGCGCACAGACGATTTCCGACGACGCTGCTAGCGTTTGCAGAATCGGCTACGCAAGTTCGCGCGCTGCTGGTCGCAGCGGCGCTTGGAGATCACGATGAATGCACCACACTTACCCGCCGTGCGCTACCGAATTACGAAGCCGCTTGATCGGGCGCTAGAATCATCGCGCCAAAACATTGCACCGATTGCTCACCGAGCCACGCTCACGCTGGCCCCGAATGTGGCAGCTCATAACCTCGCCCATCGAGTCGTCAACAAAGATTCAGTCGCCCCTCGGGGTGACCCGATTCTCACGGAGGCTGGCTTAAGCGGGCCCGCTGCCACAGTGAATCATCGGGATGAGCTGCTGCGGCGTGCCACGGGCACAAATGTTGACGCTGTACCTTCGGTTTAAGTCACTACTGTCGATATCGAAATTATGGGTTCCGCGTCTTCTGTTCGATCCGACTTCGATGCGTTTCTATTCGCGCCGATCGGCGAGGACTTTAGCGATAATGGGATGCAACTCAGTGTCCTCTCAGCGCTGGCAAGACAGGATGTTGATCCTTGGGAGGAAGCTGCTCGCTTAGCATGCTTGCCGAGTGCGGTTGCGACTCAGAAACTGACCTCGTTGATTGCAGCACTGACTAGCGGGCGGTCAACGCGCCTGGACCCCGGAGCGATTGCTGCCCGCTTGAGCGCACTCTTGCCGCGTGGGGCGGGTTCAGATCTCCGGTCTCGCACGGTACTGTCCGGCGTCAGCACGGCGAACAAGCTCTGGCCGGTCAAGTACCTGATCATCTATGTGATCTACATGTTTTTCATGCTGGGTACGCAGTGGCTCATAGCAAACCATCTGGCCGCTGCGCGTCTTGCCAAAGGTGCTGCGCCGATGTCCAGTTCAGTCGTCTTACATGCACCGCCGCAAGACATTGGTCAGCAATAGGATTTCGGTAACCGGAGGACGTTATGATCGACGAAGCGATGCAGCCGAATGTCAGCGACCGCCTCGAGCCGCAGAAAGCGCAGCCGGAAAATGCAGGGCGAGCGAACCCGCAAGTGCAACAGAGTCAGGTTAGTCCGAGGGCTCAGTCGGATCGGTGCGTGGCGCCGGGCCAGGGCCGAAGGCCACTCTTCCGCAGATGAAGAATCACGATTCGGAGGCTAAACCTGGCCTGTCGGCTCAAAGCTATTTGTAAGACACGGATTCAGGTAGTTTCTGAATTTGCCGCTCGTGCTTTGGTCGAACGGCTGTTGCACGATGCGCATCTTACCGTACCGCCGGCGTCTCGACCCGATAGATCGGTTCGTCAACGCACAGACGGCTTCAGATGCAGCACCCATCCTGCGTTGAGTTTTCCTTTGACCGCGAACCTTCAACGAGCGCCGAACATCGTGGTGTCGACCATTCGTGACAAGAGATCACGTATTCGTAACTTGCTGATCAAATAAGCGCGCAATCTTTGGCTCACTCGACCTTCGGTGATCCATCATGCGAGGGCGATTGACCTATGATTCACACAACGGGGCAGAAACACATGCATGAGTACTGATGCAGTGCAAAGGGCGCGGACATCGCCGAGTGGAGCTCGATCGATAATCTTTGTGTCAACACGATACGCACCTTGTCTATGGATGCCGTGCAACAGGCCGCATCCGGCCATCCCGGCATGCCGATGGCCATTACGGTCGACGATCTCAAGCGCTTCCGTGAGCTCGGCAGCCGCTGTCCGGGCCATCCTGAATATCATTTGACCACGGGCGTGGAGACGACAACCGGGCCGCTGGGTCAAGGGTGTGCAACGAGCGTCGGCAGGGCGATCGCTCAACGTTGGTTGGCGACGCGCTTTGATCGGCCAAGTTCGCGCTATTCGATTACCACGTCTATACGATATGCGGATCTGGAGACATGATGGAGGGCGTCACGAGTGAAGCGGCCTCGCTCGCCGGTCACCTGATGCTCGGCAATCTGTGTTGGATGTATGACAGCAACCGCATAACGATCGAAGTTCACACGTATCTCGCTTTCGGTGATGATGTTGCGGCACGCTTTCTGGCCTTTCGCCACACTGCCGCCGTGCCGACGCTTATCATCGTGAATAGCCATATCGCCTACGGCGCTCCGCATACCAGCGCTGCGCACAGTGAACCGTCGAAGGAAATGCACCGGCAACTTATTGATTGAATTGCGTCCCGAATTGGCGACGCGAAGCTTGGCCGTTGTGGCAGATCGTCATCGCGTATATTTCTGATTCTGCAAGATTGAGTTGTTACAAGCGGTACTGCTCGCGCCGAAAGTACCACCCCTTAATTCGAACGCCATGAGTAAGGAAGCGATGAAGCCCAAGTTACTTGAACGCGAGACAGCGTACACCGGCTACCTGTCGATCGAGCGCCTCAAGATGCAGCTGGCGGATGGCGCGACGGTCTGGCGCGAGGTAGAGCGACACGGCGATGCAGCCGTGGTGCTACCGTACGACGCACAGCGGCGGTGCGCTCTTGTTGTGCGCTTGTTCCGTGCACCGGTTTTCGATACCTGCGGCGAGGGCATTTTGGAGGAGGCCTGCGCAGGTATGGTCGAACACGAGGATGTCGAGGCGGCTGCACGCCGAGAAGCTAGAGAGGAATTGGGCGTAACTCTCAGCTCCCTCGAGCTGGTTGCCCAAGTTTGGTCGAGTCCGGGCGTCTCAACCGAACGACAGTCGCTTTTCCTTGCACCTTACAATGTTGCTGATCGCAAAGGCCCCGGTGGGGGTGTTGCGGGCGAGCACGAGGGGATTACGCCCATCGAACGGCCGCTTGCAGAACTCGCGGTCGCCGTAGATCGGCGATGGATCGCCGACGCTAAACTTGTGACCCTTGTTCTGGCTCTGCAGCTGCGGCGCCCCGAACTGTTCGCGTGAGGTGCGACCTGGTGCGACCCAAACGCGCCGGGCATCGTCGCGGATCTCTATGAGTTAGGAGGTGGCGGGAATCGCGCAAGGCGGTTATAGCGAGCTATTGCCGATCGCTAAGTGGATCCGCAGAATTTCCGCACATCATTTACCGACACCGCATCTGGCGTCCGCCGCAATGCCCGTGCCGTCTGCACAACGGCGTTGAGCGCCCTGGGGATGTGCGGCCAGGCGCCGCGCCGGTATCCGATTCTTGTTTACGGCCCGCTCGATGAGCCTCGCGAGCTGCCGGCGGTAGTTCTGCACCTGCGCCTCGATAGCGGCTATGCGCGTCAATCGTTCCGAGATCTTTGACCGATGGGTATATCACTTCAGTGCGCCAACGCACCGACATTGGTCGCATCGACGCGCAGCGTTTGCAGATCACCACTCGCATGGACAACGGAAATGAATCCCAGCGCGACGATCCTGATGCCCAGCGCGATGGTGGACAGTATGAAGCCGTACGGGAACATGCTGGCCCTGGCGCTCGCGGGCAATGAGGTGCTCAGGCCAAATGGTGCGCTCAAGGTGACAGAGCTACCCAAACCCGCGCTCGCACCTGCGGTTGCAGCCTGATGGCCACCACGATGTTACGCAGCACGAAGGATCTGGAAGGCCATGCCATTGAGGCGACCGACGGGATGATCGGTGAGGTGAAGGATGTCTATTTTGATGACGAGAAGTGGGTGGTGCGCTACCTCATCGTTGAGACTGGCAGCTGGCTGGCGAGTCGAAAAGTGCTGATCTCCCCGATCGCGATCGGCAAAGCGGACTGGGCGGCAAGCGTACTTGCCGTGTCGATCACAAAGGATCAAGTGAAGAACAGCCCAGATATCGACACCGACAAGCCGGTGTCGCGACAGCACGAGATGCAATACCTAAACTACTACAGTTATCCCTATTATTGGGAGGGTGCCAGCCTTTGGGGTGGTGGCGCCTACCCGGGCGCGATGCTAATGAATGTCGGCTACGGTGGATGCTACGCCGACTATCTTGAAGGCCAAGCGGATCATGCTCGAGCGGATGAGGATCCTCATCTGCGCAGCGGCAAGGCAGTGATGAAGTATCACATCCGAGCCACTGATGGGGATATCGGTCACGTGGGTGGCCTACTTGTCGATGAGGAAACTTGGGCCGTTCGATATCTGGTGGTGGAGGCAGGCAACTGGTGGCTCGGGCACCAGGTGCTCATCGCACCTCAATGGATCGAGAAGGTTAGCTGGACCGATCGCACGGTCTCGGTCAATGTCACTCGGCAGGCCGTAAAGCACGCTCCGACCTACAACTCATCAGTGGCGCCGAGTCGAGAGCAGGAAATCGATCTTCACCAACACCATGGTCGTGCCGGCTATTGGGCGAATGAGGTGAAGCTTGAGAATCCAGAATTTCACGTCATTACCTCCGCGCCGCAAGGCGTGTCCCACCAAACACGCGACGGCACGATGCCCGACGAACGTCGTGGTATTTGATCAGCTCACGGTCTTTTAAGCACTTCACTACAGGCGCGACAGTGTAACGGTCGTTCACGCGATCGAGTTCTCAACAACGAAGCGACACCATGAATTGCACAAAGATCGCGCCAGTCGCACAACGCCCCACTCCGACCACGTCGATCGTCTCGCTGCTCTACGTGATGGAGAACGGAGCCTCGGCCGAGATCGCGGTTGTCGGCAACGATGGCATCGTGGGCATCTCGCTCTTCATGGGAGGCGAATCCACACCGAGCCGAACCGCGCCGGACCGGTGCTGCACTTACTCTTGCGCTATACGCAGGCGCTGATCACGCAAATGTCGCAGACCGCAGTGTGTAACCGTCACCATTCGCTTGATCAGCAGCTGTGCCGCTGGCTACTGCTGAGCCTCGATCGTCTGCAGTCCAACCAGCTGTTAATGACCCAGGAACTCATCGCCAATATGCTCGGCGTGCGTCGTGAAGGGGTCACGGAGGCGGCCGGGCGTCTGCATCGAGCCGGGATCATCAATTACCAGCGCGGCCACATCACGGTCCTTGACCGAACTCAGCTCGAGCGGCGTACCTGCGAATGCTACGCGGTGGTCAAGAAAGAGTACGATCGTTTGCTCCCAAGCAAGATGGCGAGCTAATTGCCTCTAAAGCCGGGGACCCCTCCGCGATATCCATATAGTAGGAAGGCAATCACAGCGACGGCGATGATCAACCCGATCGGGCCAATTCCCCAGCCCACGCCCATGCCCCAATACAAACCTCCGCCACCACCAAAGAGCAGTAGCAGCACAATCACTACAATCAGCAGATCCATGTTCTTCTCCAGCTAGAAACGAGCGTCCGTTCAGCTATCGAAGCATGGTGAGATTCATTCGGTCTGTGCGTCGGCGCACCGATGGTCTTAAGACTAGCCAGACCGGACTTCGGTTCGCCACAAGTCGGTGCTCTTGCGTACAGACTTTACAGGGCAAGCTCGCCTAGAGTGATTGTTGTTCGGCCGGAACATGAAGGTGGCAACCCATTGATGCGGTGCGCATGTGGATTGTCACGCCGGCCGTGTTCTGTTTTTTTTACGACAGCGCTCCGGCCGCTTGCCGGCGTTTATCAGCAGGAGCACGTAATGAGCATCAACAAAGACCAAGTCAAGGGCCGCATCGAAGAGACGAAAGGATCGATCAAGGAAGCCACGGGCAAACTCGTGGGCGATGAGACGCTGGAAGCGAAAGGCAACATTCAAAAGAACCTCGGCAAGGTTCAAGAGAAGCTGGGTGACATCAAGCAAAACGTGAAAGATCAGAGATAGGGCGCGTGTCCCTCGGGCCATTCGATCGGTCCGCCCCATGCTTTTAGAGCACTCGGTATCGCATTCGAGGAAATGGGGAGCATAAGGAGATTGTTTATGTTTACAAAAGCTAGGGCGCTTAAACTTGTGGCTGCCGCAGCGGTCCTCAATGCGGCTATTGCACTGC
>JBEKWD010000197.1:0-5390 GCA_049513435.1 Steroidobacteraceae bacterium
TAGATATACCTCTTGGGCAATGTCGGGGACATCCGCCATATTGGCGACACGCGCGAATAGGAAGCGCTGCAATTGCGCCCCATGACTTGCGACGAGTCCGGCCACCAGTTTTTGAGCGTCTTTCGCCCCCAACAGGAACTCCTATATTTCTTCCCCACTATATAAAGAGCGATTCGCCCCGATGCGGTTACCTCCTGCACGGGGAATATTTTGATTTACGGGTCAGTCGGATCGGGAAAAAGCATCGGCAGCTGCCCATCTATAAGCAATGCCGTGCCGCAGCAAAGCACGGGAAATGCCTATGACGATCCCCCGCTTTCATTTTATGTGCTACGCGTTGATCCGCAGACGCAGGCCGCGTGGGGTCACGAGGGCCTCGAGCCACTGAAAGAGCCCCATCACGAGTAACGCCATTACGGCGGCAGGTACCGCACCCTCGAGTATCAGGGGCACGTCATTGAGCCGGATACCAGTAAGAATGGGCTCGCCGTAGCCCCCGGCCCCGATCAGCGCGCCCAAGGTTGCGGTGCCGACATTGATCACCGCTGCGGTGCTGATCCCAGCGAGGATGGTGCGCGCCGCGAGCGGCAGCTCGATGCGCAACAGCCGAACCTGCCACGGCAGCCCGAGCGATGCCGCCGAAGTGATGAGCTCGGCGGGTAGCGAGCTGAGACCCACCATGGTGTTGCGCACGATGGGTAGCAGACTGTAGAGAAACAGCGTCGCAATCGCGGGCCGGGCGCCGATCCCGAGTAATGGGATCATGAACACCAGCATCGCAAGCGACGGTATCGTCTGTAGTACCACGGTGAGCGCGAGCACGCCGCGCCCGAACTTCGGCGCCTTCGCAGCTGCCACCCCGAGCGGTAACCCGAGAGCGAGCGCGAGCCCGAGTGATACTCCGACCAAGGCCAGATGCTCACGCGTGCGCTGCGCGAGGCGCCGTCCCCAGCCCTGCTCGCCCGGACTCGTTGTCGACAGGAACTGCGCAGCCACGGCGCTCTCGGGCCACCGCTTGAGTTGCACCTGCGCATTGAGGCTGCGCATCGCACTCAGCGACACGTGGCCAGCGAGCGCTTGCATGCTGCTTTCAAGCGCCGGCCAGCGCCGCACGCTCTCAAGGCGGTAGAGCCACACTGCCTGGTAGCTCGGAAAAAAATTCCTATCATCATCGAGCACGCGAATGTGTGCGGCGTCGACTTCGGGATCCGTCGTATAGACGTCGGTCACATCGGCTGCACCCTGTCCGAGGGCATGGTAGGCCAAGCTATGATCGAGTCCCCGTACCGTCACGGGACTGAGCCCGTAGGCAGCACGCAGTCCCGGCCAGCCATCGGCGCGACTCATGAACTCGTTCGAGAGCGCAAACCGCAACGTTGGATGCGCTAGTAGATCGGAAATCGTGCGCAGGCCCAAGCGCTGCGCGAGCGCTTCAGGTACGCCGAGCGCGTAACGGTCCTCAAAGCCGAGTGGTGAGCTCATCGCGAGACCGAGCTCACTCAGCGCCCGCCTGAGTGCCTCGATGCTTACAGGATGCGGCAACTGCGCGAGTAGTTCCTGCGTGAGCGTACCGGTGTATTCGGGATAGACATCAATGCTGCCCACGCGTAGCGCCTGCCAGAGGATCGCGCTGCCGCCCATCGCGCGTCGGTGATCGAGCTTCAGGCCCTGCCGCGACGCCTCCAGGCGCAGTAGCTCACCGAGAATGATCGACTCGGTGAAGTCCTTCGAGCCGACGATGGGCGCCTCGCTCGGCGTTGCCGCGCGTCCCGCGACCAGCAGGCCGGTGAAGGCGAGCACGCACAGTGCGTGGCCCAAATGTAAGCGCACGGTCAGCGGGAGAGCCCGGAGTGCGGGACCGGCGGTGGCCTATACGCCGCGACGAAGCGGCGCACGAATTCATCCGCGGGTCGCTCATACAGCTCGGCAGGCGCACCGTCCTGGATCACGCGCCCGGCGCGCAGCAGCACCAGCCGCGGCGCGATGAAGGCAGCCTCGGGTAGATCGTGCGTCACGAGCACCACGGTCTTGCCGAGCACGTGGAACAGTTGGCGCAACCGCTCCTGCAGTTCAAAGCGCACCAATGGATCCAGCGCGCCCAAGGGCTCATCGAGCAGCAGTGCCGGCGGATCGGTCATGAGCGCACGCATTACTGCGACGCGTTGACGCTGGCCGCCAGAGAGCTCCAGCGGGAAACGCGTGAACGCGGAGCCAGGCATCTCGACGAGCTCGGCGAGCTCGAGTGCGCGCGCATCGATGCGTGCTCTCGACCAGTTCAGATGACGCGGCAGGAGCGCCAAATTGTCGCGCACGCTCAGGTGCGGAAAGAGACCTCCCTCTTGAATTACATAACCGATACGGCGCCGTATTGCGAGCCGGTTGGCCGCGTTCACGACCTCACCATCGACGCGCACCAGGCCCGCATCGGGAAGCTCGAGACCGAGCAGCAGGCGCAATATTGTCGACTTCCCTGAACCGCTGCTGCCGATCACCGCAGTCACTGCGCCGGACGGAAACTGTAGCGTGAGGTCCTCAAGCGCGGCGAAGGTTCCGAAACGTTTGCTGACGTGCTCGAGGGAAAACATGACTCGGGCGTGCTGGTGGTCGGGTCAGCCGATTAGCGCGCGCCGATCGCCGGCGATGGCGGCCCAAGCGGCCAGCTGCGGAGCGGTGGGCGCGGCAAACTTCGGGCCGAAGCAGCGCGCGATGGCAGGATGGGAGTACTCAAGCATCGATAGGCGAGTCTACGCTGTGCGCGTCAATTGCGGCAGCGTCTGGCTCGAGGTTTCGAGGCTGATCACGTCGCATTGCCACGATACGGCGGCGATCAAGAAGCTCGCTGCCAGCTTCGACCTACCGATTAGTACGGCCAACGTGAGGCTCGATTGGAACGCGATGATCGGGGCACTTACTCGCGCTGGTGCTCGCGATGGCGGCCTATCCGAGGCAGCGTCGCTGTTACTTCTTGTCTCCAGTCGACGTCGATTCCGACTTGGGCCGCTTGTTCCACCCGTGGAAACGCGAGAAGTCACCCGCATCCCAAGCATCGCGCAGTCCAGGTGCGCTAAGATCCCAGTCTGGTCGGATTTCGCTCGTTACCACGCGAAGGTCGCGCCAAAGATCGGCGATCGACGGCCGTCCCCAGAACCAGTAACCGTTATAGACGCTGTAGATCACGAGACCCGGTTTGAGCACGAGCGTATGCGGGATCATCGGGTTATGCTCAGGATCAGTGTACTCTTGGATGGCAAGGTCCTTCTGAATCGTCCGCTCTGGGTCGGAGAGGAAGGTCCATTCGGCACCAAGTGACGCGCGGAATTCCTGGAGGGTATGGTGATCATCCGTGGAGATCGTGACAATCTGAGTGTACGCCACCGCGATCTTGGGGTAGAAGGCCGCGAGCGCTAGATGCTGCTGATGCTCTTTCGGGCAGTAGTGACCGCGCGATAGCGTGAGAATTAGCGGATCATCACCCTGTAGCTCGCTAAGTTTGCGCAGGTTGCTCGTGTGATCAGGTAGCTCGTAGTTTGGGAAAGCATTTCCCGGCACGATATCAGAACGCATGGTCCGACTCCTCTTATCACCATAACTTCGCGCTTTTCTACGCTGCGGTCATAAGCTCACCCGCGAGGTCTCAGCTTTTAGCCGGAGCCCGAGCAGGCAACAACGCGGTCCGCTTTCGAAGCCTGATCCTTGATTCCCGCTCGCGTCAACCTGAAAAGGCGGCGAGTGCGGCGCAGGGTGGACACGGCTGCGATGGCCAGCTTTATAAAGGGGCGACGGTAGCACTATGATAAACGGCATCAACGATGTGCTCATACTTGCGGCCCGTCTTCTGCTCGCGACACTATTTCTGATTTTTGGCTGGAGAAAGCTCAGAGACTATTCGGGCACGGTAAGTCAATTGGTGCAACTTGACGCTCCGGTGCCAGTACTGGCTGCTGCAGTAGCGATCTTCATGGAGCTTCCAGTTGCGTTCGCGGTTGCTGTTGGTGCGTTCGCGCGTCCTGCGGCTTTGCTTATGGTTTTATACACGCTGGGAACTGCGCTTATTGGGCATCGATATTGGACAATAAGGGGCCCGGATCAAGTCGACAGCATGGATGGCTTTTACAAAGATCTCGCTATTATCGGTGGCTTCCTACTGTTGTACATTACTGGTGCGGGAAAATATTCGATTGATGTGTTGTGCGATATCGCGCGGCCGTAACCCGTGTGCGTTGAGCCGACGATGCAACATCACTGGCGTAAAGTCGCAAGCGTTTATGGTTGGGTGGTCGCAGGCTACCAACAAGCCCACCGGTCGCTCCTGGTGACAATTGTTCGAAGTAGCTCACGGGCGGCCGGTGGATCTAAACCCTACAACAAGGTCCCTTGCTTCGGGGGGTAGCTAATTTGCAATCCTCGCACCAACGCAAACGGCGTGAGCGTGTGCGTTTGGTAGCTGCTCTCCGATAGAATCTCGATCACTGGCACGCCGCGAACAGTGAGGGCGTCGGCCACCAGAGAGCGGTGACATTTCCAAGGCACCGCTTCAGCGCACATGATGGCGACACGCTGGTCGCGGCTCATAAGAATCAGCGCTTCAAGCGCCTCCCTAAACGGTGCGGTTTGCATGTAATCGGCATAGCCACGAAAGGCCTCATTGCGCCAACCGGTATTGGGAGAGTCTTTGCGGGCATGGCGCCTGCCGCCCAGTGCCTGCATGGAAACGTATTCGATATGCGCCGCGCCGAGAACGCGAGCCAAGGCGGTGTCATTGAACTGTGGATTGTGACGCGAACGGGGGATCGTCCGGATGTCCACCAAGCGTTCGATTCCAAAGGCCTGAAGCACAGCGAGGAAGCGCTCGATAAGCAAGGTCGAGTGCCCCAGCGTGAACACAGCGCCGTTCGGCCAGTGCGCCGTCTTCGGGGAAGGAAGCTTGCTCATTGCGAAGATACTGCCTGATAAAGGGCGAGAGCCATAGCGCGCGTGCGCAGGTTATTAGCCGATCGTATCGTCGATGCCATCGGCCAGTGTCGACGCCGCGGATGGATCGCCCAGCATCAAGCGCCAGCGCGCCGCACTCACAGACCTTCGTGCGCGCAAGAGGACGAGGGTGTGATGTTATTATTGCGGGCAGACGTAGAAGATTCCTCATCCGAATTGGAGTGGTCTATGAGCCAAGTACAAGTGGAGCAGAAAAGCTATCAAATGCCCCCGAAGGTTGGGTTTAGCGTCGCACACTTTCTCACCGTCGCCGATATCGAGCGATCAGCCCGCTACTACGAAAAGGTCTTCGGCGCTCGCATTTTGAGCCTGGGTGACGGCAATGCACCTGGGTACCTTCAGCTGGCGAATATCTGGATGATTTTGAACGTCGGGGGCGGGCCGACACCAGACAAGCC
>JBEKWD010000198.1:0-5379 GCA_049513435.1 Steroidobacteraceae bacterium
CGCTTCTTCTTCATCGCCGTCAAAATAGCGGCCAGCTGTGAGCATTCCCGCCACCAACAACGTCGTGTCAACCAGCGACAATTCGCATTGCCACACGCGCCGTCCGCTCTTCATGTCCAAAAAGTGATAGTAAAATCCCTTGAAGCCTGTGGCATCCGGCCGCTCGCTTTGCGGACTATTCCAGAAGAAACGTAACGTTTTTAATGTTAGCGCCACGGCCGCGGTGCGCGACACCCAGCCTCTTTCGACGGCCACGGGATAGCACGACAGCGCGAACCCGACGACCGCAATGCTGCAGGGCGAGCCCGGGCGCGATGTATCGGCGATGAGACCGGTTTGCGCATTGGCATAGTCGGTAATGTATGCGAAGGCGCCACGTTGCAGCCGATCGAGCAACGCGTCGTCCGACAACGCGACGAGCGCCGCGGTATCGGTTCTAATAGGCGAATGCAATGGCAGCAACCGATTGCGGCGGCATTGTCAGCTCCAAGCGCAATATGCCGTCGTCAAACGCGACGGGCTGAGCGTCTTTACGCAGACGCGAGACCGCGTCCAGTTCAGCAACCATCGCCGCTGACAAATATTCGGGCTTACCCATCTGTTCCCAATGAGGCTTGGCATTGGCGTGCTCCGAATCGATACGCTGGATCGTCGCTTGGGAGTCGGGTTTCGCGCCGCGCAAACTGAAGCGCACCGACTCCGTCGCGATGGGATGACGCGGCAGCGCGAAGTTCGTCAGCAGAACCGTCGCCACGCCACCGCCGCGAACCAGCCACGCATCGACGGTCGCATGCGCACCCACGACCTCCATCAGTTCAGTGCCAAGTCCATGCAGCAATTCGAAGGCGCGATAAGAAGGCTTCGCGATGCCGTGAATATTCAGCAACCCGAATCCACCATGAAAAGGCACGGAAGGAAAGTAATTTTCCTCAAAGATGTCGGAGAAAGTCCAATAGCTATACCCTTGGACCAGACCATTGGCTTCGAGTACAGTTTTAACGATAAACGCGGCAGCATAGGGGTCATCGTGCATCGGATCACGCGGATTTGAAGAGGTGCACCAGTCGGTGTAATAAACCGGCAAATCGCCTGCCTGCTGACGTACTTCGCGCGCCTCTTCTCGCAATACGCTGCGCTTGCTTTCGGATAGCTGTGTTTCGGTGTCATCGCCGGGCAATCCGAATGCGTCCGTCGGATAATGGTGCGTGGTGATGAAATCAGCGGGTAGGCCGTTGGCACGGCAAAAAGCGCTAAAATCGTCAACCCAAGCATTGGCCGCTGTTGCGGGGCCGCCCACTCTCAGTGCGCTGTCCACACCCTTGATGGCCTGCACCGTGTAGCGGTAGAGTTCGAAATAATCAGTCTGCTTGCCGCTGCCAAATGCCGTCAAATTCGGCTCATTCCATACCTCGAAGAACCATCGTCGCACCTCGTCTCGGCCATAACGCTCGCACCAATGCTTCACCAATCGTCGGATCAACACGGACCATTGCGTGTATTCCTTTGGCGCGGTCACATTGGCACGATAATGAAAAACGGTTTGGCTACCGGAGGAAAGGGCCGAGGGCATAAAGCTCAGTTCGACGAAGGGCCTCATGCCGATCGAAAGCAAGAAATCGAAGATCTGATCGGCGTTGAAATAAGAGTAGAGGAGCTGATCATTCTCGCAGACCAAAGTCCCCATATCGTCTGACAACAGGCCGTGAAACCGCACGTGCTGCATACCGAGTTCATCGTGCACTCGTTTCAATTGCAGCTGCCAGTCCGCGCGTAGACCCAGAGTGGCATGACCGCTGCCGACGGTATGCTCCCAAAAATGCGGCAACGCCGTCGATGCGCCCCTCAGGTCGCCAGTGAAGTTGGCAGGCAAAGCACAGTTTCCTTACTCTTTGCACGAACCCGAGGGCGCTCCGACCGGAATTTGGATCTGGATGGCCGCTTGAGATTCCGCTCCGGTGCTCGATTGCTGCAAACATAAGCGTCGCGGTGAGCAGTGTCCGTGCGCCAGCGTACGAAATGCGGCCGCCTAGCCCACGCCGGCACGTAGGCGGCAATCGCGAGAAAAAAGGCGACCTCCCAGCGCTTGATCACCCGTTGAATGCTTGCGCGAGCAGCGAGGTTCAGGGCTCCGGCCCATCCGCCGGCGTGACGACATCGAGGGGCGAGCACTGTACCGCGATGGGCGTAAGCTTCGGCAATCTAGTCACATCTTCCTGCACGAGTTTGGGCATTTTCTGCCACGCTCTGCTGGTAGATTCGCGCAAGCTCGCTCAACTGCTGCACGAGGTAAAGCATGGCCTTAAGTGGATCGTCTGCCGCCCTGGTGCCAGGGGATTCGACATTACCACCATCGTCGGGCGGCCCGAACAACGCGCGTCCGGGGATTAGCGCGAGTCTCACGACTCTGAGCATTGCCGCGCTCGGGGTGGTGTTCGGGGACATCGGCACAAGTCCGCTCTATACGTTGAAGGCAGTCCTCAATCTCGCGGGTGCCAGGCCCGAGGCCCTCACCGTGCTCGGCTCACTGTCGCTCGTGTTCTGGACGCTAGTCATCATCACCTCGATCAAGTACGTGGCGTTCGCCATGCGCATCAACAACGACGGCGAGGGCGGCATTCTTGCGCTGATGTCACTGCTGGGCGTCAAGGGGCATCGTCCGGCGATCATCGCGGTCGGCCTCTTCGGCGCTGCACTGATCTACGGCGATGGCGCCATCACGCCGGCAATCTCCGTGCTGTCGGCGCTCGAGGGATTGAACATGGTGGCGCCGTCCTTCAATTCCTACGTGCTGCCCGCTGCGGTCGTCGTGCTAATCGCTCTGTTCGCCATTCAGCCCCAGGGCACCGCCCGGATCGGCAAGGCCTTTGGGCCAATCATGACGCTGTGGTTCCTGGTCATCGGCGCGCTGGGCATAGGGGGGGTCGCCCAGCACCCGGCGGTGCTATGGGCACTTGATCCGCGGCACGCGATTGACTATCTGTACTCGGGCGGCTACAGGAGTTTCCTGGTACTCGGAGCGGTTTTCCTGTGCGTGACTGGAGCGGAGGCCTTGTACGCTGATATGGGCCAGTTCGGGCCAAAACCGATCCGTCTTACCTGGAGTGTGCTGGTGTTCCCCTCCCTGGTGCTGAACTATGCAGGCCAGAGCGCCCTCGTGCTCGCAGGGGCGCCCACGGACGGGAATATCTTCTTCCGCCTGTGTCCTTCCGCGCTGCTCTTGCCCATGGTGGTGTTAGCGACCATCGCCACGATCATCGCGAGCCAGTCGATCATCACGGGCGCGTTCTCAATGACGCGCCAAGCGATTCAGCTGGGGTGGATGCCGCGGCTGCCGATCAAGCAGACCTCGAGCAGTGGGTATGGGCAGATCTACGTCGGTCCGGTGAACTGGCTGCTGATGCTGGTCACGTTGGGGCTCACGGTGAGCTTCGGTAAATCGAACAATCTGGCCGCGGCGTACGGCATCGCAGTCTCGATGACCATGCTCATGACCTCCGTGCTTCTCTTCATCGCCATGCGCGAAGTGTGGCACTGGAGCCTGCCGGCGGCCGGTGCGGTCGCCTGCTGCTTCATCCTCGTGGACTCGGGCTTCGTGGCGGCGAATTCCATGAAGATCGCCGACGGTGGCTATGTGCCACTGCTCCTCGCCGCGGCTGTATACGGCGTAATGTGGGTATGGCACTGCGGCGCGCAAGCCGAAGCGGCGCGCATCCAGGACTCCCTGATGCCCATTGATGAGTTGCTCCGGCAACTAACCGAGCAGCACATTCCCCGCGTCCCGGGCACGGCGGTGTTTCTCACAGACACGCAGAAGGATGCGCCCCCGGTGCTGGTGTGGCATCTCAAGCACAATCGCGCGCTGCACGAGCGGGTGTTCATCCTCACGACACTCATTGACCCAGTGCCGCGCGTGCGCGGCGAGCGGCTGCATATGCAGGAGCTCGCCGCGGGCATATGGCGTGCGACCGCGCACTTCGGTTTCATGGAACGGCCGGATATCCCGGCGCTGCTGCGACAGGCGAATGCACTCGGCTGCGACCTAAAACTTGACGACGTCACGTATTACGTCGGGCATGAGACCGTGGTCCACGGCGAAGACCACAGGGGTCTGCCGCATACTGTCGAAAGCATGTTCGCTTTCCTGCAGCGCAACTCCACGCACGTGAGCGATTACTACCACCTCCCAGCGGATTCATTGGTCGAATTGGGACGGGAAATCGCGATCTGATGACAACGGGGATATGCCGAGTTAGTTGAAATTCGCGGTTCTCCACGCAGTTCGTGTGTCAGTTCGTTTGCTCGCGATGATTCATCACCTATTTGGCGCGCGCCGTTGAAATCCTACGGCCCTCGCCTTTGCGAAGCTCGGTACCGACGGCGTTTAATCGGCGTTTAATGTGACATTCGCCACACCTTAATATTCTGCGCTTACGCTTAGCTACCGCTTTTGCGCTCCGCCGTCGATGCGGATGCTATGTGTACGTCAACGAACGGACCAGTAATAGTTTACGGAGCACAGTTATCCTCGGTCATCAACATAGAAGGCTACAGATTATGAAAACCAGATTCGCAATAACTTGCGTGGTTTGCAGTACGTTAATCGGATCGACTGTGGCCCTGGCGGCCGACGATTCGACTTCCGACACCTCGCAGGCAGTGGCCTATGTGAAGGATTCGGCCATTACAACCGACATCAAGACCAAGCTGGCCGCGGAGCATATAACCAGCCTGGAGCGAATTCACGTCGACACCGACAAAAACGGCGTCGTTTGGCTGTCCGGGACCGCTAGCACTCAGAAGGCGGCAGACAAGGCCGTGTCCATCGCGCGAGAGACTGATCGTGTTACGGATGTCCGCAGCGACATTAGAGTGAAGAGCGCCGATTAATACCCCGACTGTGACCAGCGCCGATGACCGTACGCGAGGCATTACTGAAAGTGAGTCTTCGTGTTCAAGGGTAATAAGACACTAGGCGCGCGCACCCATAGCGCCGGGCGCGCATCCGGTTGGCGGAGCAACGATGATGCCTCGCGCATCAATGCGTCCGGCATGGCCGCCGAAGGTGCGCGACAACGACAGGGCGTCCTAACGCCAGACGAAGTTACCGATCAAATACGGCGGTTCTTCGAATCCAGGCAGCCGGGAGGAGTGTGATCGCCTCTTCTAAACCATCGACGAATGGGCTTTGACCGATGCGCATATCACCTCAGTGCGCCAACGCACCGACATTGGTGGCAGCGACGCGCAGCCTTCAGAGGTCACCACAGCTCGCATGGGCTAACGGAAATGAATCCCATCACGGCATTCTTGGTATTTGCCTTCCTAGTCGCCGCCGCCGGCGTCGGCTTCTACGTCAATCCGTATCTCGGGGCTGCATTC
>JBEKWD010000199.1:0-5375 GCA_049513435.1 Steroidobacteraceae bacterium
CCAGAGCGGATCGAACCATGCCTCATTAGCGTTGCCGGCCCGGGAGGCGTCATATAGCATCGCGCCGCCGGGAATCGGTTTGTGCCGAACCTCCGTGCCGATCGGCCAACGCAAAGCATTCCGCATGACCCATCCTATGATCCCGCCCCGGAGCCTGTGCATTCTGCGGCTCTCGGCCATCGGCGATACCTGTCACGTCGTCTCAATCGTGCGCACATTGCAGCGCGTCTGGCCGGCGACGCGGCTGACCTGGATCGTCGGCAGCATCGAGGCGCGGCTCGTGTCGCTGTTGCCGGGCGTTGAGTTTATCACCATCGACAAGCGTGCCGGCCTCGCGGGCGTGCGCGCGCTGCGCGCGGCACTGCGCGGCCGGCGCTTCGACGTGCTGTTGCACATGCAGCTGGCGCTGCGCGCCAGCCTGATCTCGTTGTGCGTGCGTGCGACGCTGCGGCTCGGGTTCGATCGCGCGCGTGCGCGCGAACTGCAGTGGTTGTTCACCAACGCGCGCATCGCGCCGCGCCGCGAGCAGCATGTGCTGGAAGTATTCCAGGACTTCCTGGCCGCTCTGGGCATAGAGCCGGGGACGCCCGAGTGGAATCTGCCGTTGCCAACCGACGCGCTGGCGTACGCCGCCAGCGTGATTCCCGATGCGCAACCCACGCTGATCGTCAGTCCGTGCGCGAACCACGCGCTGCGCAATTGGCGTGCCGAGCGCTACGCCGCCGTCATTGCTCATGCAGCAGGCCGCCACGGCATGCGCATCGTGATGTGCGGCGGGCGCACTCGCCTCGAGCGCGAGATGGGCGCGGCCATTGAACGGCACGCGGGCGTACCGGTGCACAATCAGATCGGCCAGGACACGCTGCCGCAGTTGCTGGCGCTGCTGGCGCGCGCCAGTGTCCTGTTGACCCCCGACTCGGGACCGGCGCACATGGCCACAATGGTCGCGACGCCGGTGATCGGTCTGTATGCCGCCACCCGTCTGCAGCGCTCTGGGCCGTACTTCTCGCGCCAGTGGTCGATCGACCGCTTTGAGCAGGCAGCGCGGCGCTTTCGCGGCTGCAGCGCCGCCGAGTTGCCCTGGCACGCAAAGATCGAGCAGCCTGGCGTCATGGATCTGATCGAAGTCACGGCGGTGTGTGAGCGGCTCGATGCGCTGTTGCGCGAGCGGCGCGGTCAGCCTGCTACGATAAGCCGATGAAGGAAATCCTGGTGCCGGTCTCACCCGGTGAGCTGCTCGACAAGATCACGATTCTGCGCATCAAGTGCGCGCGCATCGCCGACGCCGGCAAGCTCGAGCACGTACGTCACGAATTGGTGCGGCTGGAAGCCTCGCGCCACGCGTCGCTGCCGGCGAGCGCCGATATGGCGGCCGATGAGGCCGCGCTCGAGCGCGTCAACGCCGAGCTCTGGGATATCGAGGATCGCATCCGCGAGCATGAAGCGCGCCGTTGCTTCGACGCGAGTTTCGTCGAGCTCGCGCGCTCGGTGTATCTGCGCAATGACGAGCGTGCCGCGCTCAAGCGGCGCATCAACCTGCGGCTCGAGTCGGCGCTGATGGAGGAAAAATCCTATCGCCCCTACCGCTAAAGCGCTCGGCCGCGCACTTCGGCCGCTCAGCGCACCAGCGTGTACTCCGCACCGCAATAGGGACACTTGGCGAAGCCGGTCGGCTCGATCGGCAGATAGATGCGCGGGTGTGAGTTCCACAATGTCATGTCGGGCATCGGACAGGACAACGGCAGGTCAGCGACGCTGACCGTGTAGTGCAGCTGCGCGTTGGCCGGACGCTCTTCCACCGGTGATGACATGGGCACGATTATAGAGGCAGGCGCAGGCCGTACGCGATCACTCACCCATGACCTCGTCCCAGATGGCCTTGACCGCCGCGCGTTCGGTAGCGAACTCGCCGGACAGGATCAGCTCGCCGCGCCCTTCGAGGGCGCGATGATGCAGTAGCGTGCGATAAGCCCGGTAGGCGTGGGTCAGCACGTCAACCTGCGCCTGCGGCACCAGATCGGCCGATGCGACCGATTCGAGCTGCCGGATGGTATCGGCGTAGTGCACGACCGGGGGGTAGTCGTGGGCCCAATTCAGCGCCCAGTATTGCGCGAGAAACTCGATATCACCGATGCCGCCGGGATCCTGCTTCAGATCGGCCTGCTCGCGCGTGGCGCGGGAGAGCTCGGTGCGCTGGCGATTGCGCATCTGGCGTACGTCCTCGCGTAGCGTTGCGCGCCGCACATGCAACCTCAGCACCTCGATGCGCAGCGCCTCGAAGCACTCGCACAGCTCGGCCGCGCCGGCCACAGCGCGCGCATGCAACAGCGCCTGATGCTCCCAGGTCCAGGCCTCGTGGCGCTGATATTCGGCAAACGCATCGATGCCAGTTATCAGCATGCCGGCCTTGCCGCTCGGGCGCAGGCGCATATCCACTTCGTACAGCCGTCCCGAGGCCGAATACATCGACAGCAGGTGCACCATGCGCTGCGCGAAGCGCAAAAAGAACATCTGGTTATCCAGCTGACGGCCGCCTGCGGTCTCCTGCTGCAGGCCGCGCGAATCATGCAGAAACACCAGATCCAGATCCGAGGCGTAGCCCAGCTCCTGGCCGCCGAGCTTGCCATAGCCGACGACGCACAAGCGTACTGCGCGCCGCTCTGCGCCCTCACCGCACATCGGTACGCCCAGCGCCGGCGTCAATTGCTGCCAGGTCAGCGCGAGCGCGCGCTCGACGATCAGCTCGGCGATATCGGTCAGTCGATCACTGACCTGCATGACCGGCAGCCGTGAGAACAGGTCCGCGACTGCAAGGCGAAAGAATGCGGCGCGCTGGAACTGGCGCAAGCGCTCGATCAATTGTTCCTCATCTTCCTGATCGGCCCCGTCCATGCGCTGTTCCAGATCGGCTGCGAGCGCAGCGCGCTCGGGTGGCTGATCCAGAATGCTCTCATCGAGCAGCTCATCGAGCAGTAATGGGTGCGCGGCGATCTGCTCGATCAGAAAATCGCCATGGCTAGCCAGTTGCACGAGGCGCAGGCGTGCCCGCGTATTGTGTCGCAGCAGCGCCAGGTAGGCCGAACGCGAGCCGATCGCTTCGAGCACCTGCAGCACCCGCCGCAGCGTTGGCAGTGGTGCGCTGCTCGGCGCGATGTCGTCAACCAACATCGGCAACAGCGCGGTGAGCCGGCGACTGGCGGTCTGATCCAGCCGCCGACTGGCCTGATGAGCAAAATCAAGCAACAGCCGTGCAGCCTCAGCGCCCTGCTCGAGCCCGATGGCGTCAAGCCGGGCGCTCAGCGCCGGCAGATCGCCATCGCTGAGCGGCAGCGCGGCCGAAGCGCGCGGCGCCGTGCTACCGAATAGCAGTGCGCGAAAATGCGCCGCGACACGGCCACGGTGTACACCGATGAGCTCGGCGAGCTCGGGCCACGCGGCGCAGCCCATGCTGCGCGAGAGCCGCTCGCGCTCGAGCTCATCGCTCGGCAGCTTGTGTACCTGCTGATCGGCTCGCATCTGCAGGCGGTTTTCCAGTCGCCGCAGGAATACATAGGCCGCATCCAGCTCGGCAACCGCCGCGGCGGGCAATAACTTGACGCCGGCGAGCAAGGGCAGCGCCCGGCGCAGCGAGCTGCCCTGCAGCCGCCGATCCTGGCCGCCGCGTATGAGCTGGAAGGACTGCACGATGAACTCGATCTCGCGAATACCGCCGTCGCCGAGCTTGATGTTGTCGGCGAGCTCCCGGCGCTGCACCTCGCGCTCAATCAATTCCTTCATGTGTGCGAGTGACTCGAGCACGCCGAAATCCAGGTAGCGTCGGTAGACGAACGGCCGGATCGTCGTGCCCAGCAATTGCGCGTAGCTCGACTCGTTCGTGATCGCGCGCGCCTTGACCCAGGCATAACGTTCCCAATCGCGGCCGTGGATCTGCAGATAATCCTCGAGCGCCGCAGCGCTCGAGACCACCGGGCCGCTTTCGCCGAAGGGCCGCAGCCGCAGGTCTACGCGGAATACGAATCCGTCCTCGGTCGGCTGCTCGAGCAGGCGCAGCAGCAGCTGCGCGAGGCGCGTGAAGTATTGCTGATTGCCGAGCGGCTTCGCGCCGTCACTCTCCCCGTTCTCGGGATACAGCAGCACCAGGTCGATGTCGGATGAGAAATTGAGCTCCCCGCCGCCGAGTTTGCCCATCGCGACGATGATGATCTGCTGGCTCTCGCCCGCGGCATTGCGCGGCTGCCCATGCCGCAGCATCAGTGATCGGTCCGCAAACTGCTGCGCGAGTCGCAGCGCGCACTCGGCCGCCCGCGACAGCTCCGCGAGCGTCTCATCAAGGCTCGTCCACTGCGCGAGGTCGCGCCAGGCGATACGAGTGAATTCCGCGCGCCGCCAGCGCCGCAGGTCGGCCATGAACCGCGCCTCGTCCGCGCTGTATGTGCCCGGTATCTCTGCGCTTGCGCTCGGCAATTGCGGCAACGGCAGCGGCTCGCCCGCGAGGCGCTCGCGCTCGCGTGCCAGCAATGCCGGCCACAGCAACGGGTCCCGGCAGAGCGCATCGAGCACGAACTCACTGGCTGCCAGTACGGCCGGGGCGCTTGCACTCAGCGCATTGCTCGGAGCGCGCAGTGCTGCGGCCACTTCGGGCGCGCGCTCGGCGAGCACGCACCAGGCGTGCGCCAGCGCCGCCTCGACCCCCTGCTGCATCGTGGCTGCCAGTGTCAGGCAGGCGCCGGGGCTTCCAGCGCCTGCACCGTCACGTGCACGCTGAGCGTGTGCGAGCCGCCACCGACAATCACGCCGCGCAGTGGCGAGACATCGCTAAAGTCGCGGCCCCAGGCGAGCGCGACATGATCCTGCTGCACGCGCAGATTATTGGTCGGATCAAGCTCAACCCATCCAAAGGGCGGCGCGAACACCGCCACCCAGGCATGTGAAGCGTCGCCACCCTCCCGCTCGGCGGCCGGCGAACCTCCCGCGTTCGTGTGCAGATAGCCGCTCACATAGCGCGCGGCAAGACCGGCGCTGCGCAGGCAGGCGATGAGCAGATGGGCATAGTCCTGACACACACCGCGCCGCTTATGGAAAACCTCGACCAGTGGCGTCGCGATCTCGGTCTCACCGGGTGCATAGGTGAATTCCTCGTGCACCTTGTTCATCAGCGCGCTGGCCACTTCGAGCACGCTGCCGCCCGGTACGAGGCAGTCGTCGGCAAAATCGCTGAACAGGCGCTTGATGTGAACAAACGGCGATTCCGCGCGAAAGCGCATCGCATCGACCCAGGCCTGATCGCGTGCGCGCGCCCGATAACACAGCTCATCGCGCACCTGCTCCCACGCGTCGCCCTCGTCGGCCGGCAGCTGCGGCAGCGCCTCCAGGCT
>JBEKWD010000200.1:0-5375 GCA_049513435.1 Steroidobacteraceae bacterium
ATGGAGCAAGATCGTCGGCGATATCGTAAAGCGGTTCAGTACGGCGCTGGAAGCAGACTACGTGGTCATCGGCGGTGGCAATGCCCGCAAGCTCAGGCGGCTGCCCAAGATCGCGCGTCTCGGCAATAACGACTTCGCCTTCATTGGCGGATTTCGAGTCTGGCAGACCGCACCTCGCACGATGGCGCGCAGGGGCGGAAATCCGCTCATCGCAGTCATTTGATTACACCTCTATGACAAGGTCCCTGGCTGCGATCACGGGTGCTTCCAGTGGCATCGGCAGGGTATTTGCGCAAAAGTTGGCGCCCTCGCACGATCTCTTACTGATTGCACGCCGAACACAACTGTTGGCGGCGTTGGCCGATGAGCTGGCCGCTGAGCACGGCGCGGTGGTGCGATGGCTTGAGGCGGATTTAACCCAAGCTGCGGATCTGAGCAAGGTCGCGGACCGGCTTGCCGCTGAGCCCGAGCTGGCGCTCCTGATCAACAATGCGGGCTTCGGCATGACCGGGGCGTTTTGGGATGCTGACGCTAAGCAGCTTGACAACATGCAGCGCTTGCATGTGATGGCGACCATGCGCTTGTGCCACACGGCGCTGCGCGCCATGTTGAAGCGCAACCGCGGCGCCATCATCAACGTCGCATCAGTCGCCTCATTTGTCAGGCGTGCCGGCTCAGCGAGCTACGGCGCTTCCAAGACCTGGATTGCCGCTTTCACGGAGGCGCTTTATCTGGATCTCAAAAAGGCGCGATCCTCGGTGACTGTCCAGGCGCTGTGCCCGGGTTATACCTATTCGGAATTCCACGACATCCTCGGTGTGGACAGGAAGCGCCTGGCATCCGCCTCGTTCTGGCTGAGCGCTGAGCAGGTCGTTGATCGCTCGCTGGCTGGCTTGGCGCGCGGAGAATTGTTCGTGATTCCGGGGTGGCGCTACAGACTGGTGTGCATGCTGATTACCAAGCTGCCGACCTCGCTGAGACTGTATTTCGAAGCCAGGGCCAGCCGCAAAATCTCGTAGAGGATACACCGCGTGAGCAAGATACCTGCAGGCGTTGGGCCACAGCACCCGCAAGTCGTGATACTCATAGGCGCGACCGGGGATCTTGCCCGACGAAAACTGCTGCCGGGTCTTTTTCATCTGTCCAGTGCCGGATTTATTCCAGGCTGCCAGATCATCGGCGTGTCACTGGAGGAGCTCGACGCCGAGTCCTTCCGCGCATTCGTGCGCCAGGCGCTCGATGAGTTCTCGACCCGCAAGTTCACCGAGGCCGCCTGGAATGCGTTCGCCAGCACTCTGGACTATGTTCCCATGGCCTCAGGCAATGAGGTGCTCAAAGCGGCCGTAGCAAAGGCGGAGAGCACGTACCAGGGTAAAAGCCAGAGACTGCATTATCTGAGCGTTCCGCCCAACGCCGCGCTGTCGGCCGTGCAGATGCTGGACGAGGCTGGGCTGGTCGAGCGATCCCGCATCATCATGGAAAAGCCATTCGGCACGGACCTCGCCAGCGCGGTGTCGTTGAACGCGCAACTGCATAAGGTGTTCGATGAGGAGCAGATCTTCCGGATTGATCACTTCCTGGGCAAGGAGCCGGCGCAAAACATCCTTGCGTTTCGCTTCGCTAATGGTTTGTTCGAACCCATATGGAACCGACATTTCATCGATCACGTGCAGATTGACGTGCCGGAAACGCTGGGGCTAGGCAAGCGGTCCGGCTTCTACGAGACGGTCGGGGCCTTTCGCGACATGGTCGTGACGCACCTGTTTCAGATACTCGCATTCATGGCGATGGAACCGCCGACGGCGCTGGAACCTGCACCCATCAGCGAAGAGAAGAACAAGGTCTTTCGCAGCATGTCGCCCATCGAGCCATCCGCTGTCGTTCGCGGCCAGTACATCGGCTACCGAACCGAGACCGGTGTAGACCCGCGCTCGGATACCGAGACCTTCATCGCCCTGAAGTGCTCGATCGATAACTGGCGCTGGGCCGGCGTGCCCTTCTTTCTGCGTACTGGTAAGCGCATGGCCGAGGGGCAACGGATCATCTCCATCGCTTTCAAGGAGCCACCGCGCAGCATGTTCCCGGCCGGCTCCGGCGTGGGCGAGCAGGGACCGGATCACCTCACTTTCGATCTGGCAGACGCGGCCAAGGTATCCCTCTCGTTCTACGGCAAGCGCCCGGGACCCGGTATGCACCTGGACAAGTTGAGCCTTCAATTCGCCATGCATGAGACCAGCCTGATTGGCGATGTGCTCGAGGCCTATGAGCGATTGATTCTCGATGCGATGAGAGGCGATCACACCCTGTTCACGACCGCCGAAGGAATCGAGCGGCTCTGGGCGGTGTCTGCTCCATTGCTCGAGTCCCCCTCACCGGTGCGCACGTACGCTCAGGGCTCGTGGGGGCCAAACGCGATTCACCAGCTCATCGCCCCACACGCATGGCGGCTTCCGTTCGAACGGGTTTGGCGCGACCCCAATCCGTTGGGCGCCTGAGCCTTTAGCCAGATGAGATCGCCCGTGATCGCCTGTGTCGTCGCCCTTTGGCTCGCCACGCCAGCCGTGGCGCAGCCGCATCCGCCCTCGCCGGCGCAGATGGATAAGGATTTGCTCGAAGTCAGCATTGCGCAATTGCAGGGCTACTACGCACGCCATACCTACACCGTGGTCCAGGTCGTGCAGTGGTACCTCGACCGCATTCAACGCTACAACGGCGCGTATCGTGCGCTGGAAACAGTCCTGCAGTCGCAGGCCCTGGCTGCAGCGGCCAGGGAGGACTCGCAGGCGGCCGCCGGCGGCAGGCAGCGCGGTGCGCTTTGGGGTGTGCCGATCGTCATCAAGGCCAATACCAGCATTGCCGGACAGGTGACCACCGATGGTTGGGCCGGCTTTAAGGTCCCTGGGCATGAACTGATCGCGCCTCGCGATGCGACTATCGTTGCCAGGCTTCGCGCCGCCGGCGCCATCCTGCTCGGCCAGGCGAATATGCCCGACTTCGCCAACAGCGATACGAACCGCAGCAGCTCCTTCGGTCGCACCGGCAATGCATACGATGTTCGGTTCTCTCCGGGCGGTTCCTCCGGCGGCATCGCGACGGCCGTCACCGCGAACATGGCCGTGCTCGGCAACGGCAGCGATACCGGCAATTCCATACGTATGCCCTCTGCCACGAGCGCTTTGATTGGCGTGTTTCCGACGCGTGGCCTGGTCAGTATCGCCGGCATTGCGCCTTTGGACTGGTTGCTCGACAACACCGGGCCCATCGCACGCAACGTGACCGATGCGGCCATCGCTCTATCCGTCATGGCTGGAGAGGATCCACTCGATCCGGCCACAGCCGCTGCCAGTGATGCGCCCCCAGGGCCGTACACCCGCTACCTCAAGGCAGATGCTCTGCGAGGAAAGCGCTTCGGCGTGCCGCAGTTCATTCTGGAGGGAGCCGGTATACCTTTCCATGGTCTGCCCGCCGCGGTGCCCGACGAGGCCGCAAGCCAGCTGGAGGCCGAACAGGCCATCGCGCTTGAACCTGCGACGCGCGCGGCTTTCATGAAGGCCATCGGCGAATTGCGCGCTGCCGGCGCCACCGTGGTATTCGACGACTCCATCCTGCCGGCAAGCTTTGCCAAGACCGCCAGCCGCGTGAGCACCTACGCCTACGTGCGCGAGGGCACTGACAAATTCCTCAACCTTTTTGGACCAGCGCAGTTCCACTCGGCTGAGCAATATGCCCAGGCGCTCAAGCAACCGCTGGCGCCCCCGATTCTTGGAGAAGACCCGGCCTACGCTCGATTTGGTGATGTCCTGATCTCGCAGCACAATGTCGAGCAGGACCCCAATGCCGAAGTCAACTACTACGGTCCGCGTCGGCGCACGCTGCAGGCCTATCTGGAGCCCCTGGATCGGCTCCATCTGGACGGCTACGTCTATCCCGCAATTCAGATGCCTCCGCCGGATGAGACCATGTCTCAAAACGGTCATTTGAGCGACGGGCCGCACTCCGCCACGGGCTGGGTCAACATGATCGGGGTCCCGGCGGTCGTTGTTGTCGGGGGCTTTTACGCCGAAGGGCTTCCCTTCGGGCTCGAATTCTCAGCGCGACCGTGGAGCGATGGACAACTGCTGGGCTACGCTTATGCGTGGGAGCAGGCAACTCATCACCGCCACGCACCCGTGCTGGTCGATCACGGTCTGCTTTAAAAAAAGAGGTAATCCAAATGCAACGGCGCGAATTCGTGACCCTGATCAGTGGCGCAGCGGCGAGCTGGTCGCTCGCATCAAACGCGGCATCGAGCCCCCCGGAACTGCTGCCTGTTCCGCGCCAGGACTGGCTCGATCGGCATCACGAGCCGATCCTTGAGCCCGAATTGGCAATCGTCGATCCGCATCATCACCTGTGGGTGCGGCCCGGTTGGCGCTATATGCTCGATGATCTGCTGGCCGACACCGGCAGCGGCCACAACATCATCGCCACCGTGTTCGTGCAGGCCAACTCCATGATGCGCGATTCCGGGCCAGTCGAGATGCGGCCGGTCGGCGAGGTCGAATTCATCAACGGCGTCGCAGCGGTGTGCGCCAGCGGCTATTGCGGCAAGACCAGAGCCTGCAGCGGCATTGTCGGGCATGCCGATCTGACACTGGGCAGCCGCGCCGAACCGGTCCTGGCCGCATTAGCGCGAGCCGGTGGCGATCGCTTCCGCGGTATCCGCCACATCACGGCATGGGACGCCGATACGTCCCTGAACCTTAGCGCGTGGCCCGGGCCGCCCCACCTGCTTGCGGACAGCAAGTTCCGGGAAGGCTTTGCGCTCCTCGGGCGGCAAGGGCTGAGCTTTGACTCCTGGATCTATCACCCGCAGATTGACGAGCTCGCGAACCTCGCCGGCGCCTTTCCGGATACGAAGATAGTATTGAACCACGTCGGCGGCCCGCTCGGAATCGGACCCTACCGCGGCAAGCGTGACGCGGTTTTTGCGCGCTGGGCGGCATCGATCAAAGGCCTCGCGAAGCATCCGAACGTCTATGTCAAAGTCGGCGGTCTTGGACAAATCGTCAACGGCAACGACTTCAACGAGCGCAGCGAGCCGCCCTCCTCCCAGCAGCTCGCTGCATCCATTAAGCCTTATGTAGAGACCTGCATCGAGGCGTTCGGCGCCTCGCGTTCGATGTTTGAGAGTAACTTTCCGGTCGACAAGGTCTCGTACAGCTACGCGGTTTTCTGGAACGCCTGCAAACTGCTGACTAAGAGCGCGAGTGCGGCTGAAAGAAAGGATCTCTTCTCGGGAACCGCGGAGCGCTTTTATCGTCTCAATCTCACGGCCTGAGAACGCCTACAAAACAAACTCGTGCGGGAGGCGACATCAACATGAACACAACGCT
>JBEKWD010000201.1:0-5365 GCA_049513435.1 Steroidobacteraceae bacterium
TGCCGATTCGATCAAGGACGGCATCAGTTCGCGGGCAAACGCCATCTTTCAACGATGGATGGAGCGCGAGTCCTTGATGTCGATATTTGCCAAGCTTGCCTGGTGGGTATGGGGGAAGAATGCGTTGACTGGCAAGGTTGTTGCCGCGATTAACCGAGGGCTCGCGGCGCAGAGGCTGATTCGTTCCAATGGTATCAAGCCATGAAAGGGAAGCAGTCTTTGACACAGCAATTCGTATGCGCAGATCCGCAACCGCGCACACCCGGTACAGTCTCTTCGGTGGCCGCGTATCGAGCTGTCGGCGCGCCATCAGCTCCCCGGTGGCCGGTAGACTGCGCGGACCTTCTTGGCAATGGGTATCGAAGCCAAGGTATCAGCCGCCGTGTAGAGCGGAATTGTCTTGTAGGCTTCGAAGATGCCGCTGCTGAGCACAGGTGAGATCGCACCTATATATTCGGCATGTCCTGGTGCCTCCACAATCATCGCAATGTTGTAGTCCTGGCCAAACATTCCGTAGAAGCCAATTAATTTATTGCCCGCAGCCTCTACCGCCTGCCGGGCCGCCGCTTCTCGATTGCTACCCGTGTCAATGATTGCTTTCATCGCACCGGGCGTATATTTCCCCATGAACATGTACAAAGCCATGATGGATCACCTCAGTTGTTTATTGGGAGGATACGCGCGAGGAGCCTGATGTTTTGGCGAATGCTCGGGTCCCCGCTGGCAGTAGCATGCGCTCCAACATTCACGAAAACCAGATCACGAGTCGGCGATGGTGACGATGCCGCGAGCCGATCTGGTCCCTTGTATCCCACATCATTGTGGGTGATAGGCTCGCTCGACGTGACCCTCAAGATCCTCAGGATAGAAATAGACTTGACGCAGCGCGCCATCGGCGTAGCGCACAGCCTGATCGTTAAAGTGGATCGACTCTGGATGGCCGCTCTCGCCGCCGCTGGAGACCGCTCGAGCCGTCACTTTGTCGCCGAATTCGACGATAGCGACAAAACTGTTACCGCTGGTGCCGTAATACTTGGCGGTTCCGGGGTATCGTCGTGCATCGAATGAGGCGAGCGATCCCCAGCGTGAGTAGGTAAATGGAATCGGAATACTGGTTGCGGCGTCGCTGAACGTCTGGACGATATCCCCAGTCAGGCGCTGGTATCGATTGACGTCGCCCCAGACCACTTGCCACGTACCGAAGTCGCGCGTCAATCGGTCGCAGACATCCGCCAGGGTCGCCAGTCTTTGCTCGGCGCGCGCGACGTCGGCCATGTCATCGTAGACCGACGGGTTCCCGGCCTTCGGGGCCTCTCGGACGAGAGCATTGAGTTGATCTCCCCACAGCACGGCCAGCGTAGTCGGCACGGACTGCGCTGACCAGCGAAGGTCCCAGGCGCGAAGTTCGCGAATCGGATCGGCGAGCCGCTCTTTGAGCGGATTCGAATCCGCCAGATGATCGTAGTCGCCAAGTAACGCCGGGATCAGCTGTTCAAAGCCCGGCAGGTAAGGATCGAAGGCGAGTTGGTTCAGCGAGTCCGCAGTGAAGTCTTTCTGGCTCTCGAGGAGTCTGGTTGCGTGCACCCCACGAGGGTTCTCCCCGGCCGTATCCATGTAGCGAGGAAAGTTCTCGCGTTTCGGACTGTCGGGTCCCGCCGCTGAATAGGGCCAATCGTTCGTGTTCATGATCCAGCCCAGGGGCGGATTCAAGACGTGCGGTAACTCCTCGAGCGAGTGCAGCGGCTTCCAATCGGTTGCCGGATCAGCGCCGTCAACCGGGTGTGTGTAGTCGAATCGATCGTCGCGCCGCGGAACGAATTGCGGGACGAGAAAGGCGATATTGCCGTCGGCGTCGGCATAGACCGTGTTGTTCGAGGAATTGGCTTTGAACTCCATCGTCTTCATGAACGCTGCGTAGTTGCGAGCTTTGGTCAACAGAAACGACTGACTTAATGCCTCAACGGGCTTCTGCATCAGCGCGATACTGATCCAGTGTCCGTTCTTTACCTGAATTACTGGTCCGTGGTGAGTGCGGTACACGGTGAAAGTCCGGATTGCGAGCTTTCCGCCCCCGTCGCGGTAGGAAATACTCACTCGAGAGACCCGGATTGGTCGTTCCTCGTTTCCGTACCGATAGAAGTAGCGTCCGCCCTTTCGCACGATGGATTCTTGGAAGAAGTCGACGTTATCGACATAGCTGGTGGTGTGCATCCAGCCCAGATGCTCGTTGAACCCCTGGTAGACGAAGAACTGCCCCCAGGTCACGGCACCATAGGCATTGAGCCCCTCATCGCTCGTGGCCTGCAGTTCGGAGCGGAAGTAGAACGACGTATGCGGATTGATCAGCAGCAGAGCGTGGTGGTTCAGCGTCGCCAGCGGTGCGATCGCAATGCCGTTCGAACCGCCAGAATCCCGCGGCGGCGCAGTGTAAGCCGTGCGTGGCGCTGGCTCGCCGGGCGCCCCATAGAACTCCTGTAGTGGCTTGAGCGCGACCTGTTCGATGTCCCCACCGATGCTACCCTCGCTGAAGCTCAGTGCCATCCAGGGCTCGAAGCGCGTGATCACGCGCGGGTGTACTTCCGGGTGGCTGCGCAAATACAGGTTTAGGCCGTCCGCCCATGCGACCATCAGCCGCTTGAGCCACGGCGGACTTGCCGCGTAGCGCGCCTCAAGTTCCTTGGGATCGATGAACAGACGCGCGCGCAGGTCCGACCAAATCGCCGATTCGCCCTCGGCTTCCGACAATCGCCCCAGGGCATTCAGATAATTCGTCTCGATGCGATTGAAATCGTCCTCCGCCTGCGCATAGATCATGCCGAATACGGCGTCGGCGTCGGTCTTGCCATGAATGTGCGCGATGCCCCAGTTGTCCCGCACGATGCGGGTACTTTCTATCTCCGCATGCAGGCGCGACTCCTGCGCGGAGGTGACGGCCTGCAGTGGCGCTGGCGCTGCGCAGACTGCCAGAGGCCCCAGAACGCAGGCGACGGCGCCTGCCATCGATCGGAACATTCGGTAATGACCTAATGCTTGAGCGCGCCCGAAGCCTTGCCGATATGGGTCGCGATAAAATCCATCAGGGGAGGCGACAGGGCATCGTAGGGTTCGAGTCCGAGCTCCTTGAGTCGCTTGCGCACCGCGCCCATCTGCGCTGGGTCCGCGCCGGACTCGATGATCGAGGACACAAAGGCCGCAAACTCCGGTGCCGACCAGCCGCCTTGAGGCGACAGCTCCGTATGGATGAAATCCAGGCCATGGAATGGATGCTTGTCATTTTCGATGCGGCCATACATGTGAACGCCACATCCCTTGCAAGCGTGACGCTGAATCGTGGCCTTGGAGTCCACCACAGACAGCTTGTCGGCATTCTTACTGACGCGCAGTTTGTCACGCGGTACCACAGCGACCATCGAAAACAGCGCTCCCTTCGGCTTCCAGCACTTGGTGCAACCGCAGACATGATTGTGCGCAGATTGCGAAGTCACTGCGACCTCGACGGGATTCTGTGCGCACTTGCACGTGAGCGTACCGCCGGAGAAATCCTTCGCGCCGGCTTTAACGCCGTTGTCTACCGATGGATGAATGGAAACTGCCATGACGTGCTCCTTGTTATCTGAATGGCATTGCCCGCAACGCACCCCCGCAAGAGTTGCGTGGGCTGGATTCTATCGCCTCCTACGTCACTCAAGTATCTAGGACTTTACTAGGGTTAGCGGCGTCTCTTCGTCGATGTAATGCCGCCCCGTAACGACGTCAGCAACAATTGTCCATTCGGCGAACCGAGGCCGGTGCACGCGTCCCAGCCTGTGTGGGCCGGGAAGGCTCCGTTACTGCCGCTGGTGACGTCAAAGAACGGCTTCTCTCCGAGTGGGTAGAGTTGCGGGTTGAGGAAACCTACTTTCTTACCGAGCTGTTGATTGACCAGTGCGACGAGGCCTGCCCAGAGTGGTGCTACGGCGCTGGTGCCGCCGACGACTTCCTGCTGACCGTCGACGAGAATCAGATACCCCGTTTCCGGAGACGCATCCCCGGCAACGTCGGGAACGCCGCGACCACCCGCGCCTGCAGCCTTCTTTGCCGCCTTTGAAGCTACAGCGCCGGACTTTTTAGTCTTCTTTTTGGTCGCGCCCAATGAGGGCACGCCGGCGTTCGCTTGCCAGGCGGGCAATGGGAAAACCGCGCTGACGCCGCCGCCCGTGGCTCCGCCACCGGACGCCTGGTCGTTCCAGACCACCTCGGACTGGCGCAGGCCGTTGCTCGCCGTGAGTGCTGTGCCGCCACAGCCGAGTACGTGCGGGCTGGATGCGGGGAAGTCCACGTTATTGCCACTTTCTCCGTCGGAAGAACCATTGTCTCCCGCGGCGACAGTGATCGTGATGCCGAGGGCTGCCGCGGATTGGCAGGTTGTGTCCATGCTGTTGATGGCGGTCTGCGACCAGGTCGATTCAGGTCCGCCCCAGGAGATGGAGATGACGCTCGGATTGTTCTTGGCGTCATGGATGGCGGTCGAGATGGCGTCCTGAAATCCCTGGTCAGTGTTAGTAGTGAAGTAGACGACAATCTTCGCGCCAGGAGCCACAGAGCCAGCCACTTCTATATCGAGCAGGACTTCGGCATCAGCGCTGTTGGCGTTGGTGGGGTCGTTACTGCCACCGTCGAGAATGACGGCGGTAACGGTAGGCGCAGAAATGCCAATGGTATTGGCGAAATAATTGGTGATGTCGGTGGGATTGAAACCACCACCGAGCTCAATGATGCCGATAGTTTGGCCCGCGCCACCGGACGTACCGGCGGTGGGCTTCGGAAAGTTGTAGACCTGCGCGACCTGCGGCGGGATGAAGGTGCCAGCATTCTGGTTCGGGGTAGCCAAGACATCGCGACGGACACGAATCTTAGGCGTCGCGATGGGGCGGTTGTCGAGACCAAGCACGGCTTCGATGCAGCCGATCAATCTCTCGGGCACGGTGATGGAGCCTACGATAGCGTGGAAGCGGCCGCCGCTCTTTGCGTCACTCGGTTTGTAATCATTCAGTTCAACGCTAAAGGCTCGGTTGAAGGCACTGACGGTTCCACGCAATTCGACGCGACGGCGCAGTAGGCTGGACTTCTTTGCATCAACCTTCAGGTTGTTTGCCTTGGCAAAGGCCCGCACGGTATCGAGATCCTTCTTGGATGCGCCGTAACGAGCCGCATATCCTTTGCGTGAAAGCTGGCGACCCTTGAGCGAGGCAATGTCGAGCTTGGTCTTGCGATTGAGGATAACGGAGACGCGTATTGTGCGATTGCTGCCCGTTTTGCCAACCCGGGTTGCGTTGGGAACAGGTGCATGTGCACTGTGAGGAAGCGCGACCCGCTTTGAAAAGGT
>JBEKWD010000202.1:0-5354 GCA_049513435.1 Steroidobacteraceae bacterium
AACGGGCAGCTCGGCAGTCGCGCCGCGCTGCTTCAGGCCGCCTCCTCATTCTTCACGATCGGATCGGGCGGCTCGATTGGCCGCGAAGGCCCGCTGGTGCAGCTGGCAGCCACGGTGGCCTCGAAGATTGGTCAGTGGACCCAGGCCCCGGTACCGCGACTGCGGCTGCTCGTGGCCTGCGGCGCCGCCGCGGGTATTGCGGCGGCGTATAACGCGCCGATTGCCGGGGCGCTGTTCGTGGCCGAGGTCGTGCTCGGCTCGATCGCGATGGAGAGCTTTGGCCCGTTGATCGTCTCCTCGGTGGTCTCTGATGCAGTCACACGGCATTTTCTGGGCTACGGCCCGGTATACCAGGTGCCCCACATCCATTTTGGCGAGCCCTGGGAGCTGGCGCTCTACGCTCTGCTTGGTGTTCTGCTCGGGCATCTGGCGCCCACGTATCTGGCGCTGCTGGAGCGCGCACGCGTGGGATTTCGCAGCCTGCACCTGGGATTGCCCGTGACGCTGGCGCTCGGTGGCGTGATCGTCGGGCTCATCTCGGTACGCGTGCCCAGCGTCTGGGGCAACGGCTACAGCGTCGTGAACGAGATGCTCAACGATCAGCTGCCGCTCGAGGCGCTCGCGATCGTGCTGGTGGCCAAGCTGGTCAGCACCGCCGCTACGGTCGGATCGGGGGCCGCCGGCGGCATTCTGACGCCGACGCTGTTTATGGGCGCGGCACTCGGGGCCCTGTTTGGGGGTGCCCTGCATCGGATCGATCCGCACTCGAGCTCGCAGCTCGCAGCCTACGCGGTGGTTGGCATGGGCGGCTTTCTCGCCGCGACCACGCACGCGCCACTGACCTCAATTTTGCTGATATTCGAGATGACCCTGGACTACGAGGTGGTGCTGCCGTTGATGCTGGCCTGTGTCACAGGGCACTACGTCGCGCGCATCTATCGACGCGGCGAGTCGGTCTATACGCGCTCGCTGCAGTCCCGGGGACGAGGCGAAGAGGAGGATTGGCGATTGCGCCAGATCGCCGCGCTGATCCGGCCTCCGGCGTGGCTCGTGCAGCGCGATGAACCGCTCGATGCGCTGCTCGAGCGCCCACAGGCGCGCAGTGGAGCGGTAGCCTACGTGCTCGATGAGCAGAAACAGCTCGTGGGGCAGCTGGATGTGGGTTCGCTGCGGCGCCCCGCAGCGGAGCACAAGGAGCCGCCCGGCTATACGGTAGGGCAAGTCATGCAGCCACCACCGTCGATGCTGACCGCTGAGATGCTATTGGGCGATGCGCTCGATGTATTCATCGAGCACCGCTGCAAGCGACTGCCGGTGGTTTCGGGTCACTGGAGCCCGGTACTGCTCGGGGAGGTCTCCCGGCACGATGTCATGCTGGCGCTGCAGGATCGCATGACCGAGCAGCGCGAACCGAGTCCTGCGAGCTAGCCTTCGAAGAATCCCATCTTCACGCCGGCGAGCTGGATGACGTCGTTGTCCGAGAGCTTGCGGGCCTGAGCGCCAATCTTCGCGCCGTTGACCAGTGGATAATTCTCCGCGCCCTCGGCATCGACGTGCACGATGAAGTAGCCTTCAGCGCGCCGTGTGATCGCGGCGACCTGCACACCGGGGCGCCCCAGAGTCGTCAGCGCTTTGGTGAGCTCGAGCTCGCGTCCGGCAAAAGCCCCCGAGAGCACCTGCAGCTTCGCTTTCTTGATCGATGGCGCGCCGTTGCCCAACGTGCGCCGCGAGGCTGTCGTGCTGCCGGGCGCGGTATCTGCGACTGCGGCACGAATGCGCTCGACGGGCCGCGCCGAAGGCTGGATCACCATGGTCTTTTCGAATTCGTCCTGCTGTGCCTCGTCATCTTCGACAAAACGCAACTGGTGATGGCCGGCCGTGATCACATCCCCATGCTGTAAGGCATGTTTCTTGATCAGCTTGCCATTGACGTAAGTACCGTTGGTGCTGTTGAGATCCTCGAGGAACGAATCGTTGAGGATATTAATGATCAGCGAGTGGTGCCCGCTGACGGCCGGGTTGTCGATACGAATGTCGTTGTCCGGGAGCCGCCCGATCGTGTAGCGCTCCTTATTCATGTTGTATTCGGCGAGGACCGCGCTATCCAGACTCAGAATCAACCTAGCCATGTGCCATTAGCCTCAGGTGGAGCTGAACCAACCCAGCATCTTGTCCAATATTCCGCGATGTGCAGGGAATGATTCCATGATTTCTGCCACAAGCACCGAAATATTATCCTTACCACCATTGTCATTACCCAGCTGGATCAGCTGCTTAGTGGCATTCTCAAGATTAGCACCAAAGGTGCTGATGGTTAAGTGAATATCATCATCCTCGACCATGTCGGAGAGCCCGTCGGAGCAAATGAGATACAAGTCTCCTTTCTGCACGGGCACTTCTTGCACTTCGACCTCGACGTTCGGCTCTACGCCGAGCGCCCGTGTCACATAGTTCTTGTTGGCCGCGCGCAGCGCTTCCTCCGGGGAATAGAAACCGCGATCCACGAGCTCCTGCAGGAGCGAGTGGTCCATGGTCAGCTGCTCGAATCCGGCGCTGCGCATGCGATAAAGACGCGAATCTCCGACATGGGCAATTGAGATACGATTGTCATAGAACAGCGCGCCGACCACGGTCGTGCCCATGCCCTCGCATTGCGGTTGTGTGCGGGCGGTCTGGAAGATGATCTTGTTGGCCCGCAATATGGCATCGCGCAGGATGATCGAGGCGCGCGTCAGGCCGGCCGCGGAATCGTGGTTGCGCAAGTCCTCGCGCTCCACGGCGTCGCGCACCAGCCCAACGATGGTCTTTACGGCGATGCCGCTGGCGACCTCGCCGGCGTTATAACCGCCCATCCCGTCGGCCAGCACCAGCAAGCCGATGTCGCAATCGAAGGCAATCGTATCCTCATTATGGTCCCGGACCCGTCCAGTGTCGGTCAGTCCCACGCAGCGCAGCTTGCCCTTGAGGCTCATGGGACGCCCGGACCACCGCATAACAATGGGCTTCGAAAGAACTTGAACTGCGTCACACTTCGTTCCGTGCCTTTGTTTTCAGCGCCACCCGCCGCCATTGCCCAGCAGACCAGGGCGCGTCGATGCAGTGCATTCCTTAGAGTCTATAACTTAGCATCGCGGCAGGGCCAATGCGCGGCTCGGATCACAATTGCAGGGTGGCGTGCACGATCCCCAGGCGCGCAGCCGATGATTCCGGTATGCGCACCATCAAGCGCAAATCAGCTCAGCGGGAATCAACGCCGTGGCCCGTAGCCAGAGCGTCTTTGTCTGTCGCGCCTGCGGCGCCGAAGCGCTCAAATGGCAGGGACAGTGCGATCATTGCAAGGCTTGGGACTCACTCGAACGCCTCGCGACGGTGCCGGGCGCGCCCGAGCGCGTCGAGCCGTCGCTGGCAGCCTCTCTGGAGGCGGCGAATCTGCAGGCCCAGTCATCCCTGCGGCTGCCCTTCGGCCTGGCCGAGCTCGATCGTGTCTTCGGCGGCGGCCTGGTGCCCGGCTCGGTGACGCTGCTGGGCGGGGAGCCGGGCATTGGCAAATCGACCTTGCTGTTGCAGGTGGCCTGCAGCCTCGCGCAGCAGCTGCCGATCCTGTATGCCAGCGGCGAGGAGTCGGTGGCGCAGATTGCGCTGCGGGCGCAGCGCCTGCAGTTGAGCGCCGCGCAACTCGAGCTCATCGCCGACAATGCGCTCGAAGCCATCCTGCAACGGGCCGTGCAGCGCCAGTGCGCACTGCTCGTGATCGACTCGATCCAGTCCATGCGCAGCACTCTGGCCGAGGCAGGTGCGGGCTCGGCGGTGCAATTGCGCGAGTGCACGCTGGCGCTGGTGCGCCATGCGAAGACTCGCGGCAGCGCAGTCATGATCATCGGCCACGTGACCAAGGAGGGCAGTATCGCCGGACCGAAGCTACTCGAGCACCTCGTCGACACGGTGCTGTACTTTACCAGCGATGCCGGTAGCCGCTATCGGATGCTGCGAGCGACCAAGAATCGCTTCGGACCGGTCAATGAGCTGGGCTTCTTTGCCATGAGTGAGCGCGGGCTCAAAGAGGTCCGAAATCCGTCCGCGATTTTGCTCTCGCGCCACGCGCAGCCCGTGCCCGGCAGCGTCGTGATGGTTGCGCGCGATGGCGCACGACCACTGCTCATTGAAGTTCAGGCGCTGGTGGATCGCAGTCGCGCCGTAGCGCCGCGCCGCGTGGCCCAGGGCCTCGACGTGAATCGGCTCTCGATGCTACTAGCCATCCTCAGTCGCCATGCCGAACTGCCGCTGGCGGACTACGATGTATTCGTCAACCTGGTCGGCGGCATCGAGATCGCTGAGACCGCCACCGACCTGCCCCTGGCACTCGCACTCGCTTCGAGTCTGCGCGCACGCGCGCTGTCCGCATCGCTGGCCGTATATGGTGAGCTCGGACTGACCGGAGAGGTGCGGCCGGTCGCGCATGGCGAGGAACGGCTGCGCGAGCTGGTCAAGTTCGGCTTCAAGAGCGTGATTCTGCCGCGCGATAACTTGCCGCGCACGGCCTCGCCCGAGCTGCTTTTGCTGGGCGTCTCGAGCATCCAGGAGGCGCTCGCGGCGGCATTTGATACTCAGCTCAGGCCGTAGCCGAGGCGCTCGCGCTCGGCGGTGCCAGATGCACGCGCACGGTGCGGATCGCATTGTCGGCGATCTGCAGGATTTCGAACTCGTAATCGCCGATGCGCAGCGCCGTGCCCGGTGTCGGGATGGTCTCGAGCTTCTCGAGCAGCAGCCCGTTGAGCGTGCGCGGCCCAAGCGCGGGCAACTGCCAGCCGAGCGTGCGATTGAGCACTCGAATGCTTGCGCTGGCATTCACGAGCCAGTTGCCGGCGGCATCGCGGCTGACGTCCTTATGTGTGAGTGCGGCCGGATCGGTCGTGAATTCCCCGACGATCTCCTCGAGTATGTCCTCGAGCGTGACCAGCCCGGCGATGTCGCCGTACTCATCGACCACGAATGCGAGGCGCCGGCGGGTGCGCTGGAACTGCGCGAGCTGCTGTGTGAGCGAGGTGCCCTCGGGAACGAAGTAAGGCTCGCGCGAGGCGGCGATCTCGACCAGGCGCTCGCGGCTCAAAGTGCCGCGCGCCAACTCCTGGGCCACGCGCTTCATGTGCAAGATGCCGATCAGATTGCTGAGCGAGCCCTCATAAACGGGCAGGCGCGAGTGCGGCGTCTGGCGCAGCCGCTCGAGGATGTCCTCCCAGTTCATGGCGACGTCTATCGCGGCGATCTCCTGGCGTGGAATCATGATGTCGTTCACGCTGACGCGCTCCAGATCCAGGATCGAGAGCAGCATCTGGCGGTGACGCTGTGGCACCAGC
>JBEKWD010000203.1:0-5328 GCA_049513435.1 Steroidobacteraceae bacterium
AAGTATTGATACGAACTCTAGTATTAATACGTAACGTTATGTTTTTATTATATTAATGAAACACATTGTCAATGTCTATAGTGCCCCGAAACCGCACTGGGTCGGTGACGGCTTTCCCGTGCGCTCACTGTTTTCTTACCACAGCCACGCCGAACAGCTCAGCCCATTTCTATTACTCGACTACGCAGGGCCCATGAGATTTGAACCTGCGATGCAGCCGCGTGGCGTCGCTCAGCACCCGCATCGCGGCTTTGAGACCGTTACGATCGTCTACGACGGTGAGGTCGCTCATCGCGATTCGACCGGCAGCGGCGGGACGATCGGACCTGGGGACGTGCAATGGATGACCGCCGCGGCGGGCATACTGCACGAAGAGTTTCATTCGCCGAGCTTCACACGCAGCGGCGGCATGCTCGAGATGGTGCAACTGTGGGTGAATCTGCCGTCGAAGGACAAGATGTCCACACCGCGATACCAGAGCCTGCTTGCCCATGCCATACCGTCGATCGAACTGCCGCATGGCGCAGGTCGCCTGCGTGTCATCGCCGGCGAGTATGGCGGTCAACGCGGCCCGGCACACACGTTTACGCCACTGGACGTATGGGACGTGCGGCTGAAACAGAATCACAACATCGGTTTCTCAATGCCCGCGGATCGCACGCTCGTGCTGGTCGTTCTGCGCGGCGACGTGCTGCTCAACGGTGCTCGACACGCCAGCGAAGCTCAGTACGTGACGTTCGATCGCGCCGCTGGCGATGTAGCGATTGAAGCCCGTAGCGAGGCGATGCTACTGGTGCTCGCGGGCGAACCCATCGACGAGCCGATCGTCGCTCACGGCCCGTACGTGATGAACAGTGAGCAACAGATCCTGCAGGCCATCAGCGATTTCAACTCCGGGCGCTTCGGCCAGTTGACCGCGCAGCGCTAGTGCGCTGGGCCTGCGCTATTGTTGATGCTGCTTGTCCTCGGCTTTGGGCTTCGGTTTCGGCTTCGGCGCCGGACGCTTATTAGCCACACGCGTCTGGGGCTTGTTGACCACGGGCGGCTTGCCATTCGCTGTTTGCGCGCCAGTCGCAGTTTGCGGATGCGCCGCATTGTTCTGCGTTCCGGGCGCTTGCGTGCCGGGCGGCGTGTGCGTTTGATTCAATCCCGCGACCGCCGGATTCGGGTTGGCCGGCGGCGCGCTCGCGCCGTGGGCACTGACGACGCCCGGACCACTGAACGCGCCGGGTCTCGCGGTCGCCGCAATGGCCGGATGACCGCCGTTCGCGCGGGCGGATAGCGCCGGGTTTGAGCTCGCTGCCTGAACGTGCGCGGCCTGTGCCGTCGTCGGCGGGACATGCTGCTCCTGAGCTACTGCCCTTTCCTGCGCAGTCGGTGTGGCCGTCGCCCCACCGGGTCCGTTATAGCTGACCTTATTGACCGTGACGTTATTGTTGATCACGGTCTGGTTATAGGTGTTGTGGATGATCGTCGTATTAACGTTGTTCACGGCGGTGTTGTACGCAAAATGACCGCCATCCCAGCGTCCGCCGACAAAGCCCACGCCGACGTAACCGAAGCCGTAATTCACGCCGCCGTAGAAGCCGACATGCGCGCCCCAGTAGCCGCCGTGAAATCCATACACTCCGCCAGCGAAGCCCCAATAACCCGGTGTCCATAGCAGGCCGACCTGCGGGGGCTCAACCCAGGTTCCAGGTACCCAGAAATAGCCTGCGGCGCCATAGTGCCAATAGCCAGGCGTCCAGATATAGCCGTCGGCGGGAATAGGCGGCTGCTCGTAATCAGGCAGCGGCGGGGGCGCTTCGGTCGCTGTCACGGATACGTCCACGGCAGGTGCTACCACTTGGGCACTGACCGCCGGTGGGGCAACGTAAATAGGCGGCGGCGCATAGACGCGCGCTTGCACGGCACAGCCGCCTAACAGCGCGATTCCAGACAATGCGAGCAGGCGATGGGCTGCACAGGCAAATGGCCCGGAGCGGGCGTAGTTGAATTCTGACATGAGACCCCTCAATACAATCGTATGCGACAGCGTAGGCAGTGAGACGCTTTTGCTAATACCGAGAACGTCACAGTTCGCGTTCGGTTTACGGCGAGATACGAATATAGGGCATCAGGGCGAAAGCCTCTGTGCGCCAGCGAATAGAGGCGCTGAAGATAGGTGCAGAGCGCTATTCGCCAAACGGCGACAACTGCGCACGCTGCCCGAGAATAAAAGTCGCAGCGATCGCGCGATCGTCCCCAAGAATCATATACAGCAGCAGTCGCTCCGAGAGCGTGCCAGCCTGCGACATGCGCCTGGCAAGTAATGGCGTCGCCCGCGGATCGAGCACTATGAAGTCCGCTTCGGCGCCAGGGGCGAAGTGGCCGATTTTGTCAGCAAGCCCGAGCATCTGGGCACCAGCCAGTGTACTGAAATAAAACGCGCGCAGCGGCGAGAGCGCCTGCCCTAGCAGGTGCGCGACTTTGTAAGCCTCAGCCATGGTGCGCAGCATGCTGAAACTGCTGCCGCCACCGACGTCGGTCGCCAGCGCATAGCGCATGCCAGCCGCATCGCTGGCCTCGAGGTCAAATAGGCCACTGCCCAGGTAAAGATTCGAGCTCGGTGCAAATGCGGCACCGGCACCGCTGCTGGCTAGCCGGCGCCGATCGGCATCGTCCAGGTATATGCAGTGCGCGTAGGTGGCGCGCTTGCGCAGCAACCCGAAGCGATCGTACACATCAAGGTAACTACGAGTGTCCGGGAACAGCTCGCGTACCCAATGGATCTCATCGCGAGTCTCAGCCAGATGACTATGTATGAATACATCCGGATACTCGCGCGCGAGACGGCCCGCACTCTCCAATTGCGCGACCGATGAGGTCGGCGCGAAGCGCGGGGTTATTGCATAGTGCAATCGATCGCGCCCGTGCCAGCATTCGATCAGCTCGCGCATTTCCCGCTCGCCCGCAGCCGGACTTTCGCACCATTCGGGTGGACAATTGCGATCCATGAGCGTCTTGCCGGCGATCATGCGAAGACCGCGTGCCGCCGCGACCTCAAAGAACGCATCAACGGAGCTCCTGTGTACCGTTGCAAGCACCTGCGCGGTAGTTGTGCCGTTTCGCAAGAGCTCATCGAGAAAGAATTCGGCCACGCCATGCGCGTGCTTCGGGTCGGCAAAGCGTTGTTCGGCCGGATAGGTATAGCGTTGCAGCCATTCGAGCAGGTTTTGGCCGCCCGAGGCGATGACGTCGGTCTGCACATAGTGGATATGCGTATCGATAAAGCCGGGCATGATCAGCCGCTCGCCATGATCTATGACCGTGAGCTCACCGCTGCCCGCGCGCAGCAGCGTCGCAGCCGGTCCGACCGCCTCGATGCGGCCTCCTGCGACGATCAGGGCGCCCTGCCCCCAGTACTCGAAGGCATCCGGGCTGTCGTGTGCGCCCGGATCGGCACGGAAGTGCAGGATCGAGCCGCAATGGGCGACGCGCGACACGACTAGCCCGGGTGGAAACTGCGTCCCAGCGAGGCTGGCTGATTCAGCAGAATCGTCCTCGGGTCGCGACAGATGACGACCAGCACGATGATCGTTGCCGCATAAGGCAGCATCGAGAGAAACTCGCTCGGTATGTGTACGCCCAGACCCTGAGCGTACAACTGCAGTACGGTCACGGCGCCGAACAGGTAGGCGCCCCCGAGCACGCGCCAGGGCTTCCAGGTACCGAACACGACGAGCGCCAGCGCGATCCAGCCGCGTCCCGCACTCATTCCCTCGACCCACATCGGCGTCAAGGCCGTGGATAGATAGGCACCGGCGATGCCACTCATGGCGCCACCAAACAGCACGGCCAGGTAGCGAATGCGCGTGACGGGCTCACCGAGCGCATGGGCGATTGCAGGGGCCTCCCCGACCGCGCGCAGGCGCAGCCCGGCCCGCGTACGCTTGAGCAGCCACGCGATCAGTGCGCACAGCGCAACCGACATATACACAAGTGGATCGTAATGAAACAGCAGCGGACCGAGCACGGGTAGATCAGTGAGCAGCGGGATGTGCACGGCCGGTACACGCGCAATCGGCAGACCCACGAAGCTGCGGCCTGCGAACGCACTCAAGCCTATGCCAAACAGCGTCAATGCCATGCCGGTGGCAATCTGATTGGTTTGCAGACTCAAAGTCAGCACTGCAAACAGCAATGCAATGAGCACACCGGCGCCGGCCGCAGCCAGGAAGGCGAGCAGCAGGCTACCGCTGGATACGCCGACGGCAAAGCCGCTCATTGCTCCAACCAGCATCATGCCCTCCACACCCAGGTTCAACACACCGGCACGCTCGGTGACCAATTCTCCGAGCGCGGCGTAGATCAGGGGCGTCGCGGCCCCTAAAGCGCTGGCGGCGATGGCAACCCAGGTGCCGATGTTCATGCGGCAGTGGGCGCGGGCACGCGCGTTCTGCTCGAGCGCACACGGCGCAATCGAAAATTGATGAATAGCTCCGCCGCGAGCAAAAAGAACAGCAGTGCTCCTTGAAACAGCCCGCTCACCGATGAAGGCAGTTGCAATTCCAGTTGCGCCGATTCACCGCCCAGATACAGCGCTGACATCAACAGTGACGCCAATACGATCCCGAACGGATGCAGCCGTCCGAGGAAAGCGACGATGATGGCCGCGTAGCCATAGCCTGGCGAGATGACAGGCTGCAGTAGACCGATCGGGCCGGCGACCTCGCAGATACCTGCCAATCCCGCCGCACCGCCGCCGATCATCATAGCCAGCCAGATGTTGGCGCGCTCGCTGATGCCTGCGTACGCGGCGGCAGCCGGCGCCGAGCCGCCGACGCGCAGTCGATAGCCCGCGGCGGTTTTCGCCCCGAACCACCACGACAAGCCTGCGAGCAGCAACGCGAACACGAATCCGAGATTCACCCGCGCACCGGCGAACAATGCCGGCACCAGCGCATTGTCGGCAAACGGCGGTGATTGCGGGAAGTTCTGACCGGCCGGATCGCGCCACGGCCCATGCACGAGGTAGGACAGCAGCAATTGCGCGATATAGACCAGCATCAGGCTTACGAAGATCTCACTGGTACGAAAGCGCGTGCGCAGAAATGCCGGTATCGCCGCCCAAGCCATGCCACCGAGCACGGCTGCAATGAGCATCGCCGGCAGCGCCCAATGCGCCAGAAAAGCGCCGTAGAACAGTCCGACGCCGCCACCGGTGATCGCGCCGACGGTGAACTGGCCCTCGGCGCCGATATTCCAAACGTTGGCGCGATAGCCCGGTGCGATCCCCAAGGCGCAGAGCATCAACGGTGTGGCCTTGAGCAATAGCTCGCCGAGGCC
>JBEKWD010000204.1:0-5320 GCA_049513435.1 Steroidobacteraceae bacterium
CCTTGACTTTGGTGGCATGGCCGTCATCCTCGCCGCGGATACGGTTATTGGTACTCTCATCGCCCTCGAGGCTGAAGCGAACTTTGATGTCAGGGTATTTCTTAATGATCGGTACCAACCGCTCGGGCGATAGTCCGTTGGAGCTGATCTCCATGATGCGCGCCTTCGGATAGAGCACATCGATCATTTCGGCCAGGTCGCGCCGCAAGGTGGGTTCCCCACCCGATACATTCAAGTTATCGAATCCGCCCGGCAACTTTGACAGTGTCTCCAGGGTTACCTCTTCACGCGGATCGGTCGGATTCTTCCAGATGTAGCACATCTGACATCTGGAGTTGCATCGAAAGGTGGGGATGATTGTCAGATCCATCGGCTGTCCTCATGGGCGATCGAAAGGTTCGATCGCTCCAGACTGGGAATTCGGCGTCTAGGGGAACCTGCGCCGTACGGGTGCCGGCAGATAATCCGCTCTTGATGAATGATATGCTATTGTCGGAGTGCCAGCCAGCGTAGCGTGTCTCGTTGTTTACATTAGGTTAAGCGTTGCGACAGGGAAAATCGGATTCTGTGAAATGAGTGCACACACGAGAGCGTGCAGCACAAACATCCATCCGGCTCGCGCACTGGTGCGCAGCTTCTCCAAGCGCGGATCGCTAGCCTGTCAATACCACTATCCTTGTCCTATTGCGGCACCATGCCACAGCTGCTGTCGATCAACAATTATTACTACCGCCGCGGTGGTTCGGAAGCCGTCTTTCTCGAGCACAATCGCCTGTTCGAGGAAGCGGGTTGGACGGTCATTCCGTTCGCCATGCAGGACGCTAAAAATCTACCGACGCCGTGGGCGCAGCATTTTCCGCATGCGGTCGAATTGGCCGGCTCGCAGCCTCTTACCGATAAGATTGCGGCGGCAGCCAAGCTCATTTATTCCCTCGAGGCGGCGCGTCGCGTCCGTCAATTGCTCCGTAACACGCGCCCGACCATCGCGCACGCGCATAACATCTACCATCACTTGTCCCCGTCTGTCCTGGTCGAATTGCACCGCCAGCAGATTCCTTCCGTCCTGACGTTGCATGATCTCAAAATCGCCTGTCCCGCCTATAAGATGTTCACCAACGGCAACGTATGTGAACGCTGCCGCGGCGGTGCGCTGCGCAATGTCGTTATTCAGCGCTGCATCAAAGGCTCTACTTTCATGAGCGCACTGATTTGGCTGGAGTCGACGGTGCACCGCATGATGGATATTTATCAGAAAAATGTGACCCAGTTCATTGTTCCGAGCCGCTTCTTTCTGTCAAAAATGCATAGCTGGGGGTTTGACACTTCTCGATTTACGTATGTACCGAATTTCGTACATATCGACTCGCAGGAGTCTCATACTACGGCCGTCGGCGACGCCTTCGTTTATCTGGGCCGACTCGTTCCCGAAAAGGGGGTGGCCACTTTGATTCGAGCAGCGGCGCGTGCCGGGGTGAGATTGCTGATCGCGGGCACCGGGCCCGACGAGGCGAGCCTTAAGGAACTTGCCGCACAATGTGGAGGCGATGTCAGATTCGCGGGCCATGTGAGCGGTAGCACGCTGCGCCAGACCATCGCCTCAGCACGCGCAGTGGTTGTGCCCTCGGAATGGTATGAGAATGCGCCTATGAGCCTGATGGAAGCTTATGCGGTGGGCCGGCTGGTCATTGGTGCGCGAATCGGCGGCATTCCGGAGTTGATCCGAGAGGGCGAAACCGGGTTTCTGTTCGAAAGCGGAGACGTGGAGAACCTGGCCGACGTGCTGTCGCGTGTGCGCGATGAGTCAGAGCCCACACTCGGCCAGATGGGCAGAGCTGGTCGCGAATGGATGCAGGCCGAATTCACTCCCGAGCTGTATCGCGATCGTATGCTAGCGCTCTACCGCGCCATCGAGCCCGCAGCGTGACTACCCCCTTACCGATCAAGATCGTGGCTCTCGGGCTGCGTGGAATTCCCCAGATCCCGGGAGGCATTGAGACGCACGCAGCGGAGCTGTACCCACGCCTGGTTCAACTCGGGGCGCAGGTTACGGTCGTAGGACGCACCCGCTATCGTCCGGCCGGAGTGGATGGGTCCTGGCGTGGTGTGGGGCTCAAATGGTTGCCTTCTCCACGGCGCCGTGGATTTGAGGCCGGCGTACACGCCCTGATCGGCGTCCTGTACGCGGGTATTTGCCGCCCTGACGTGGTGCATATCCACGCGGTGGGTCCATCGATTATGACCCCTCTGGCGAAACTGCTGGGACTGCGGGTCGTGGTCACTCATCACGGCGAGGACTACTTACGCGAGAAATGGAACGCCCCGGAGCGAACGGCGCTTCGGATTGGCGAGCGTTTTGCTGCGCAATTCGCCGATTCACTGATCGTGATTTCATCGAGTCTGCAACGGCTGATTCAGTCCAGGTTTGGCCGCGAGGCGACTTTCATTCCAAACGGTGTCACCCATCCGAACGGAATAACCGGCGACAGGCTGGTACGCAAATATGGTCTCACACCTCGGCGATACGTCATCCAGGTCAGTCGCCTGGTGCCGGAAAAGCGCCAGCTCGATCTGATCAGCGCCTTTGCGGCAGCGAAGCTGCCGGACTGGAAACTGCTGCTGGTCGGAGGCTCACAGGGAGAGACCCCATACGCCGCCTCTATTCGGCAGGCAGCGGCCGGAAATGAGACGATTGTCTGCACCGGTCCTCTCGCGGCCTCAGACGTATACGAACTGCTCTCGGACGCCGGGATCTTCGTGCTGCCCTCATCACATGAAGGGCTTCCGATCGCATTGCTGGAGGCGATTGGCCTCGGGGTGCCGTCTTTGGCCAGTGATATCCCCGGAAACCGTGAAATCGGACTTGATGCACAGAGCTACTTTACCGTCGGCGACACGAATACCTTGGCCGCAAAGCTGCGGGACTTGGCCTCTGCGCCCGACGCGCGGCGCGCGGCAGCGGTCCGATATGCCGAAATCTGCAGCCGCTATGACTGGACTGAAATTGCCCGAGCCACGCTCGCCCTCATGCAGAGCACCGCTCGACGACAGACCGTCACAAGCCTGCCCTCGGCGCAAGACGCCTCAACGGTACAGTAATAACGATCCCTTGCGGGATTCCTCAAGACGATCAGCGCCACCGTCAAGGTAGCGCTTCATTGCGTGACCTGCGTTCACAGGGGCGCCGGAAAATCTCGGCATGATCGACTATTATTATCGTACAGACCCTAAGGGATTCGGATGAGCATCGGAACCTTGCTTGAGCGTGTATTACCGGGGCCAATTCGGCGCTTCATTCAGATTCGAAGTGAAACGCGATCACTTGCGGCATTACCCGTCCAATTCTGCGCCGTAGAGCACCTCCGCACCGACGTTCCCGATATCACTGCGTTGGAATTGACCAGCGAATGGTCCGCGGTGCAAGAACAGCTTGATAAATTGAAGGTCGGTGATAAGGCCGGAGCAGTCAATCCCGGCGACCGGCGTGCCATCTATTACCTTACCCGCGCCCTCAAACCAAAGTCCGTACTCGAAGTCGGCACGCATCTGGGCGCATCGACCGCAATGTTTGCGCTCGCGTTGCGCGATTCAGGCGTGACATCGCCAAAATTGACTACAGTCGACCTCCTCGATGTCAATGGTCCGGAGGGAGCCTGGGTGCGACTCGACTCCATGCAACCCAGCGCTCTGATTCGCGCTCTCGGCACGCAGTTCGTGCAGTTCGTGACAAGCCAGTCCATGGCCTTTCTCGACACGTGCACCGCGCGATTTGACCTCATATTTCTGGACGGCGGCCACGAAGCCGCGACGGTATATCAAGAAGTTCCCGCGGCGTTGAAATTGCTAAACCCGAACGGTCTGATTTTGCTGCATGATTTCTATCCGAATGCACAACCACTGTGGCGCGATGGAGCCGTGGTAGCTGGCCCTTGGCTCGCCATTGAGCGAATCAAGAGCGAAGGTTGCAAAATCAAGGCATCGCCGTTAGGCGCGCTGCCGTGGGCTACCAAACTAGGATCTAACGTGACCAGTCTGGCGTGCTTGATCGCCACGCCATCGGCATAACGGACCCCGCACCGCTACGACGGATTGATTAATATCGCGGCTTCGCCCAGATCGGGCGCAATCCAGATCAACTGCTGGCGCCACTGCCGACGTTTCCCCTCCTCCAGCATCTCCGCCAGCCGGTCGCGATATAACAGCAGGAAAACTCGCTTCCCCGTGGCCACGACTGTGGCCAGTGCATCCGCGCCATACAACAGGGGCAGATTTGTCCACCGCTCCGTCATTCCCGCATTGCAGGCGTATGACTCGTACCTCGGATCATCACTTTCTAAAAAAAAGAAATTCGCGTGACCATAGTACTGATCAATGGTTGGGATGCCGATGATGACAGCGTCAGTGGGCCGCACATGTTGTGTCAGCCACTCGCCCACGAGTCGGTTGTCGTCGCGCGGGTAGTAATGCTCCGCGAAGTGACCGCGCATGCCAATGCGAAAATTCACTTGCCTGGAGTCGATGCGCGCTACGTGCGCCGGCTGAAAATCCTCGGTTGAGCAAAAGAAGGCCAGACCCAGCAGCGCACCGAGGCTTAGGGCAGCCGGCGATCGTCCCAATAGCGCCTCTGTGAACTGCATGAGGGCGCACAGACAGAGCGCGAGAATCAGCGGATAAAGAAAAAAGGTATATCGCGTCTCTATGCGACCCGGCGAACGCGAGCCCACCGCCAACATCAGCACCAGGAGCACGATGAGCAGCGTGCTCACTACCGCTGACTCATCCAGTGGCCGCGAGCTCGTCCTGATGATCAGGGCAGACAGTAACAGGATGGCTCCGGTAGTCAGCAAAGGCAGGGTTCTAGCCCAGGGTCGCAGCATCTCCCCAAAGACGTGGGGGAATCCCCCCAGATGCTCCGCGAGAGCAATCCATCGCCCGCTGGTTGCCGTTGTTCCCGGCTCGATGTCATTCCAGGCTCCGCTCACGACGCCGAAGATCAACCAGAATATGACGCTGACCGACAGGGCGATCACGAACGGTCGGGCCGAACGATCCATAATCTCGCTCGGCCGGACGAGACCGGTCAGTAACAGAAGCGCGAGCACAGCGAGGCTCAGGACAAACTGGTGACAAAGCGCAGCCACCAGCGTGACCGATAAGCCGATTAGAGCCAACCGGCGCGCGCGCAAGCCCCAAATCCAGCTAATCGAGCGCAAGGCGCACACCAGAGGGATGACAATAAATATGGCGCTCCAGCCGACATACGGATAGAGCCGGGCGAGAGTGTCAAGCATCCTTGCGTGCAGGCCCGACGAAGTCGCAGCCT
>JBEKWD010000205.1:0-5303 GCA_049513435.1 Steroidobacteraceae bacterium
GCGCGCTGGTGGCGACCACGCAGTCGGCCAATACGGGCATACCGTCGGCAGCCACCGCCGGCGTCATCACCACCGAGGCCGCGGCGCAGGCGTTCTTCATCGCCGGTACGAATCGCGCGATGTTCCGCTTCACGATGATCAACTATCTGTGCAACGACCTGCCACAGGTCATGGACATCACGCGCCCGCCCGACCGCATCCGTCAGGACGTGAGCCGATCCCCCGGCGGGGACAGCCGCGTGTTCCTGAACAATTGCATCGGCTGTCACGCGGCCATGGATCCGATGGCGCAGGCCTTCGCCTACTACAACTACGATCCGGTGGCCCTGCAGCTGGTCTACACGCCCGGGCAGACGCAGGCGAAATACCACATCAACACCGGCAACTTCCCCGATGGCTACGTCACCAACGACGACAGCTGGGATAACCGCTGGCGTTCGGGTCCGGATTCGCTGCTGGGATGGAGCGCCGCACTCTCGGGCAGCGGCGAGGGCGCGAAATCGCTGGGCCAGGAGCTCGCCTCGAGCCAGGCTTTTGCCGCCTGCCAGGTGCAGAAGGTGTTCCAGGCGATCTGCCTGCGACCGCCGGGCAATGCAGCTGATCAGGCCGCGGCGGCGCAGATCACCTCGGACTTTAAGTCCAGTGGTTACAACATGAAACAGGTTTTTGCAGAGACCGCGGTCTACTGCATGGGCACTTGAGTGAAGGCCGCTGCCTCATTAGGGAGACAAGAGTGAAGCCAAGCCGCCTGTGCGCCCCGAACCTGTTGCTGCCGCTGGTGCTGCTCGCGCTAGCGGCCTGCTCGGGCGGCGCACCGACCACCCCGCTCGCCAATACGAGTGGCGCTGCCGCGTCCGTGTACACCGGCCCGGCGCCCGCTTCGGCCGACGTCGAGGCCTTCAAGGTCAATCTGTGGCAGAACATCATTACGCCGACTCGATGCGGCGGTTGCCACAAGGCCGGCGGCCAGTCGCCCGAGTTCGCCCGCTCCGATGACGTGAATCAGGCCTATGCCGCGGCGCTCACGGTCGTCAATCTCACGCAACCGGATCAATCCACGATGGTGGTCAAGGTCGGCGGCGGCCATAACTGCTGGCTCGCGAGCCCGCAGGCCTGCGCCGATATCCTGACGACCTGGATTGAGAACTGGGCCGGTGGCGGCTCAGGCGGCGCCAGCGGGGCAACGAAGATCCAGCTGACCGCGCCGGTCGATCAGGCCGTGGGGCCGACCAAGCAATTCCCGGCCGATCCGACTTTGTTCTCCAGCACGGTCTACCCGTTGCTGAGCATGTTCTGCTCGCGCTGTCATTCGCCCAATGCCACCACGCCGCAGTCACCGTACTTCGCGAGCCCGAACGTGGATCAAGCCTATGCCGCTGCGCAGGCCAAGATCAATCTGAATGATCCGCCACTTTCACGCTTCTATGTGCGTCTGGCCACCGAGTCCCACAACTGCTGGGCGACCACGCCGGGCGGGCCGGTGGATTGCCCGGGCAGCGCGGCGCGCATGCTCAGCGCAATCCAGAACTTCGCCAATGGCGTACCGGTCACTCCGGTTGATCCCACGCTCGTGGTCTCGCGCGCACTCACGCTCTACGCCGGCACGGTCGCCTCGGGCAACAACCGCTACGACGCCGATACGATCGCGCGCTGGCAGTTCAAGGAAGGCAGCGGCAGCGTCGCCTATGACACCAGCGGCGTGGACCCGGCGATCAATCTGACGGTCTCGGGCAACACGAGCTGGGATAGCGCCTGGGGTCTGATCTTCGGCACCGGCGGCTCCAAGGCCCAGGGCACGACCGCGACCAGCGATAAGCTCTACAGCGCGCTCACGGCGAGCGGGCAGTACTCGCTCGAGCTGTGGGCTGCGCCCGCCAATGTCACACAGACGAATGCCTTCATCGCGAGCTACTCCGGCGGCGAGACGCTGCGTAATTTCACGCTCGCGCAGGACGCCATGCAGTATCAGGCCTACGGGCGCAGCACAGTCAGCGACACTAACGGCGCCCCGGCGCTCACGACCGCGGCCGCCAACATGAACGCGCAGGCCGCCTTACAGCACATCGTGCTGACCTATAGCCCGACCAGCGGCCGTCAGCTCTATATCAACGGCACTTTCACCGGCGACGTGGACACGCTGACCGGAGGCGCGTTGACGAATTGGGATCCGACCTTCGCGTTCCTGCTGGGCAACGAGACGACCAATGATCGGCCCTGGGCCGGCGAGATCCGCTTTGCGGCCATTCACAGCCATGCGCTCACCGTTTCGCAGATCCAGGAGAACTATGCCGCGGGCGTCGGCCAGCTCTACTACTTGTTGTTCAATGTGAGCGCGCTGACCGGCATGTCGCAGAGCTACATCATGTTCACGGCCAGCCAGTTCGACAACTACAGCTACCTGTTTTCCAACCCGACCTTCATCAGCCTCAATCCGCAGGCACAGCCAGGCAACATTCCGATCTCCGGGATGTATATCGGCATGAACGGACAGGAAATACCGGTCGGCCAGGCCTACAGCACGCTCAGTACAACCGTGAGCAATGCCAATTACTCAGCCACGACGGGGCAATTGCTCTCGAGCGTGGGCACGGTCTTCGCGATGCAGCTCGGCCCGAGCCAGGATCTGTTCTTTCTGGACTTCGATCTGATCGGGACCCAGACGCATGTACGCACGGTCGCAACGCCCGTGGCAGCCCCACCGGCCACGCTGCCGCCCGCATCCGACATCGGCCTGCACGTCTACGATGAGCTCAATGCCTCGATGGCCTCGATCACGGGCGTGTCTGCGGGATTGAGCGCGGTCAACACGACTTACCAGACGGTGCAGCAGCAGTTGCCGACCGTGCCAAACATCCAGGGCTTCCTGCCCTCGCAGCAGATCGGCATCTCGCAGCTCGCGATTCAGTACTGCAATGCATTGGTCAACGATCCGGTGCTCGGGCCGACGTTCTTTCCGGGCCTGAACCTCAATCAGACTCCGGCGCAGGCCTTCGGCACCAATCCGGGCATGGATCTGGTGATCACACCACTGATCGACAGCCCCGCGGTCGGGACCAATCTGGCCACGCAGCCGACGGATGCCCAGATACGCACTGAGCTCTACAGTCTGATCACCTCACTGGTCAACTGCAGCGCCAGCGATCCGACCTGCGTGCAGACGCCGACCCGTACGCAGACCATCGCCAAGGCGGTCTGCGCCACCGTGCTCGGCAGCGCCACGACCTTGATCAAATAAAGTATCCACGAGACGAGCACCATGAGATTCAAACGACCACGACCCCCGAGCCTGCACGAGCCGCTGCGCCACCCGAACCATCGCCGTCCGGTCACGCGCCGTGAATTCCTCGCACAGGGATTCATCCGCGGCACGGCCACGGTCGCGGGCCTGTCGGTGTTCAGTCTGTTCGCCGATCCGCGCAAGGCCTATGCGATGCTCGCGCCGGACATCGCCGCGCTGAAGATCTCGCCCTGCGATATCACGACGGGCTCAGGCATGATTCCGTTCATCTGCTTCGATCTGGCCGGCGGCGGCAACGTCGCGGGCTCCAATGTGCTGGTCGGCGGCCCGGGCGGCCAACTTGATTTCCTCACCACCGCGGGCTACAGCCGCCTCGGCTTGCCCGGCAACATGATCCCGAATTCGTCCACCGCGAGCTTCCTCGATCAGAGCCTGGGGCTTGCGTTTCACAGCGACAGCGCCTACCTGCGGGGTATCAAACAGCGCATCGCGGCCAGCACGGCCGCGAACGTCAATGGCGCGATCATGCCCGAGCTCAGTGAGAACGATACCAGCGACAATCCGCACAACCCGATGTACGGCATCTACAGTGCCGGCTACGCCGTGCTGAGTCCGCCGGCCGGCAATAAGGGCGATCTGCTGGCTTTGATCGGTACCGAGAGCACGACCTCGGGCGGCAATTCCGTGGCCCCCTCATACATGATCGACCCGACGGTGCCGCCGACCAAGGTATCGCAGGCCTCGGACGTCACGGGGCTGGTCAGCACCGGGCAGCTGATCGGACTGTTGAGCCAGAATGATGCGGTCGCGGTGCTCGAGTCGATCGAACGCATCAGCGCGGACAAGCTCGGTGCGGTCAATACGTTACTCGGCAGTCAGGATGCGGTCGTCAAGGACCTCGTGCAGTGTGGGTATGTCGGCGCGGCCGACCTCGTCGATCGCTACGGCGATGCGAGCACAACCCTGAACCCCGATCTCGATGCGGCCATCGTGGGCAGCGCCGGCATCTTCTCGACCGCCGAATATCAGGCCGACAGCAATTTCCAGGCGACCGCGGCCGTCATGAAGATGGTCGTCAACGGTTATGCCTCAGCGGGCACCGTAGAATTGGGCGGCTACGATTATCACACCGGCGATCGCGCGACCGGTGAGATGCGCGATCTGGAGGCCGGGCAATGCATCGGCGCCTGCCTCGAATACGCCGCGCGCATGCAGCAACCCTTGATGATCTACGTCTTCACCGATGGCTCGGTGGTGTCGAACGGGACAATTGATAACTCCGTGGGGGGACGCGGCAAGGGCGTGTGGACCGCGGATAACCAGACCACGGCGGCGACCTTCTTCCTGGTCTACAACCCCAACGGGCGGCCCGCGACAATCAGCAATCAGATCGGGAACTACACCAGCGACGGCAACGTCAATACCACCTCGAGCCCCGGGGCCAATGCGGTCAATCTGCTGGTCGAGACCGTGGTGCTGAACTATCTCGCCCTGCACAACAAGGCGGGAGCGTTTCAGACATTACAGTGGGCCAGTGGTCTGGGCACTGGCCTGGGCAGCGCCAGCGCCTACGATGCGCTGATTGCCCTGGGGCCGATTCGCTAGGCCACGCGCCCGCAGGCTTGGCGCCGGCCCGGGGGGCGCGGTGCCGGGAAGTCTGTGGACTGGATCTCAAGCCAGACGCGGGCGATTGACGGATAATGTCAAATCATCGCCTGGAGTCGCATGGCGGCATCCCATGGCTGTAGCAATAACGCTAGTAGAGAGTGCGAGTGCGGCTGAAGTATCGAGCAATACGGATCTGCGGGTTGGCGCTTTGCGTGCTGGGGGTCACGACGGGCCTGCGTGCCGCGATGCCCACCGGCGCCGCTGCGGGATCCGTCGGCCATGCGGCGCCCGATTTTGCGCTGCCGGCGGCGCTGGGCAATAACGTTCGGCTGTCCGAGTACCGCGGACAGCCGGTGATCCTGTCGTTCTGGAGCAGTCGTTGCGGCCTGTGCGCACGTCAACTGGTCGCACTGGATCGCTATTACGGCACCTATCGCTCATCGGGCCTGATCGTGCT
>JBEKWD010000206.1:0-5295 GCA_049513435.1 Steroidobacteraceae bacterium
GACCGACCAGTACGCTTGGCGAGCTTCTCCAGGCGCTCCTCGATCTCGGGCGGAAGGCGAATTGGGAGCATAGGTAATCCTTTAAATGCTATACAGGTATAGCAGCGACTAGCTACCTCGCGATGTCTCGCCAACATACACAAGACGTGCTTTCTCCAACATGGAAATGTCGTGTTGTCGCATGGGCGAGGGCGTCTTCTGAAATTGTTTAAAGGGCTTCGAAGCAGCGCGGTCTGCCGCGCTAGCGGCAGAAGCTCGTGGGATTGTTGCAGGCTGCTGGCGCTGGGGAATGGCCTTGAGGGACAGCTCTTACTGCGCCGCTCGTTGCTCGCGAGCTGGGCGTCTCGAGCCATCGTCAGCACAGATCCCAGCCGCTTGTTGCTCACGATGTCCGCTTGCCGGATCTGACTCAGTCGATCGAACACGTTATAGGGTAGATCGCGACCCTCGAAGCGGATCTTGATGCGCCCGTCCGGATAGTCAAAGACCGTCACGTGCTTGCCAGCGATCGGGTTCGTGTCCGGCCCGGGCGTGATCAGATAGATGACCTTGTCGTATTGAATGGTCAACGCGCGCGTGACAGCGCGCGATTCTTGCCACAGAACACATCGTCCAATCGAACACGCTCGGCTTTCAGGAGCTTGCGATGGGCATCATGGTCGGACAGCGGCGTGCGCCCAAAGCGCGCGTTATAGTCGGGCCGGAAGGTCTCGAGAAAAGCGTTGCCCGCGGCTATGGAGCTGATGCCGGCGAGCCTGAGCTCCTTCACCAGGCGATCCTGCAGCGTGTTGTTGGCACGTTCGACTCGTCCTTTGGCTGGCGCGGAGTTCGCACAGATGCTCTCGATGTTCAGGTCATGCAGTGCGCGGCCGAACTGCGTAATGCCTTCGCCGCGCGTGGCTCCGGCTTTGTTGACCCGAAAGACGGCGTGCTTGTCACTGTAGAAGGCGACCGGCTTACCATACTCGAGCAAATATCGTTGAGTGAGCTTCATGTACTCAAACGTAGACTCTGCCTCGCAGAATTGCATACCGACCAGCTGCCCCGTGGCGTCATCGATGAAAACCAACAGCACGCACTCCGGCGCTCGGCCTTCAAACCAGCGGTGCTCCGAACCATCAATCTGGATGAGCTCGCCGAAACACGGCCGTCGCAGCCGCGGCTGCTGGATCTTCGGCTGGCGTTGAGCGCGCGTACGCCAAAGTCCAGCTTCGATCATGAGCTTGCGAACGCTCTCATTGGAGATCGAGATGTCATGGCGCTCAAGAAGCTTCTCACAGGCCAGGGTTGGCCCGAAGTCCGCGTAATGGGCACTGATTGCGTATTCCGCTGATGGTGACCGGCGTTTCTGATTTATCGTGACCGGTCTGGCACGCAGTGAAGTACTCGGCGTTGATGATAACTCAGTCGGTCACGTTGGGTGTCTTGTCGGAACGGGTTTTGGGCTCTTTGGTGGCTCGGCGCAGCGACTCACCCTTAAGCATTACGCGATGCGCGTGATGTAGCAGTCGATCCAGGATCGCATCGGCGATCGTGGCCTCGCCGATCCAGCCGTGCCAATGCTCAATGGGCAGCTGGGCAGTGATGACGGTAGCGTGGCGCTCGGCGCGATCGTCCATGATTTCCAGTAGATCTTCACGGCCGTAGGGTTCCAGAGGCTGCAACGCCCAGTCGTCGAGGACCAGGACTTCGATTTTGGCGAGCGCCAGCAGGCGGCGTTTGTGGGTGCCATCACCGCGCGCGATGCGCAGTTCTTCGAGCAGACGCGGTAAGCGCGCATAGTGGGCGCTGTGTCCAAGGCGGCAGGCCTTTTGCGCCAGCGCACAGGCGAGCCAGGTTTTGCCGACGCCGGTAGGTCCGGCGATGAGGATGGGTTGCCCGCGCTCGATCCACTGACCATGGGCCAAACTGCTGATCAGCCGCGCATCCAAGCCGCGGCTGGCGCGGGTGTCTATATCCTCAAGGCACGCCTGGGCGTATTTGAAGCGCGCTTTGGCCAGCAGGCGCGTGAGACGTCGGCCGTCACGGTGTGCGGCCTCTCGTTCCACCAGCAGCGCTACGCGATCTTCGAAGGCAAGCGAGCTGCTGCTGGGCAGCGTCACCTGCTCCTCGAAGGCGGTGGCCATACCCTGCAGATTGAGCGCTCGCAGTTGCGTCAGAGTCTGTTGCACGATCATGAGTCATATCCTCCTTCATTCATTGGTAATACTTCGGCCCACGCAGATGCGCGTGTTCGGGCGCACTCCAGTCGGCCTTCTCACTCACCGCTAAACTCTCGGTGTGTTGCTTCAGGATCGAGGCCACGGTCTGATATCGAGCGCTGCCGAGTAACAAAGCTCGGGCGCAGGCCGCCTCCAGACGCACCGCGCCATGCTGTCGCTCCAGGCGCAGCAGTCCCAGGCAGGCCCGATAGCCTTGTTCGGGATGCGGTCGGGAGGCCAGGATGTGGCGGATCACTTCGGCACACGCCGCGCCATGCTGCTCGCCCCAGCCGATCAGCCGCCCCGGCGACCACTCCAGATGTGCGCGGTGCGCGGCCGGTAGATGTTCCGGCAAAGTGGTGTGCGTATAGCGCGTGAAGGAGCGCACGTGGGAAGCCACGCGCGCTCCGCGGTAGAGGATCTCAACACTGCGGGCCGTGGCCCGCACCTCCACCTTCTGATGCACCAGGGCCTGGGGCACGCTGTAGAAGTGATCCTCGATGGCGATGTGGTAGTCGATGTTCACGCGCGCCTCGTAGTAGCGGGCAAACTCATAGCGGCTGACCGGCAGTGCTTTGAGGGCTGGACGATCCAGTTGCTCGTACGCCGTGACGCGCGAGCCCGGCAGGCGCTTGAAGGCTCGGGTGTTCAGATCCGGCAGCAGATCGCCGATGGCAGCGTCGACATCGGCTAGGGTTGCAAACACGCGGTTACGCAGTCGCGCCAGGATCCAGCGCTGCACGATCTGCACGGCCACTTCGACTTTTGCTTTGTCCTGCGGCCGGTACGGGCGCGCCGGCAGCACCGCCGTGCCGTAGTGACGGGCCAGATCCTCGATCGTGGCCGAGGCGCGCGGCTCGTAGCGGTCCGGATCGGCGATCAGTGCCCGGGCATTGTCCGGCACGATCAGCGCTGGCACACCGTCGATAAATTCCAGCGCTCGCACCAGCGCCCCGGTCCAGTCGATCAACCGCTGGTGCGCCGTGGCGCAGGCAAAGGTGTAATGCGAGGCACCCAGAGCTGCCACAAAGATCTGTGCCCGATCCCCTTCTCGCCCGTACGGCACGCTCTGGCCGGCGTAATCGATGAACAGCTTCTCACCGGCGCGGTGCACCTGGCGCATCGAGCGGCGCAGCGTCGCGACATAGCTGCGATACAGTTGCGTGAACTGGGCGTAGCGGTAGGTCAGGCCGCCAGCGTCGGCGCTCGTGTATTCCTGCCACAGCAGCATCAGCGTCACGCTGGGGCGCTTGAGCTCGGCGTGCACATGCGCAAAGTCCGGAGCGATCCGGCCGCCGTAGCGGCTCGGCCGAGGTGCCGGCCTGATACGCGCCAGCACCTGCGCATCCGACAGTCCAATCAACCCCTGCGGCTCAACCCCAGTGCGCTCAATGAGCGCCACGTATTTGGCCACCACGCCCTTGGAGATCGCCAGCGCTCCGGCAATCTGCTCGTGCGAGAGCCGTGCCTGGTACTTCAGTCGGATCAGTTCTCGGATCTTGCGCATGTTCAGTGCTCGTGTCGGCATCCACCCTCTCCGGCCTAAAACCATCGAGGGTATCCCTTGAGCACTTCACCGGCGCCCGCCCCGAAACCCCTGCCTCAGGGCCTTCTGATCGAACCCGGATATCCGGTCACACCAAATCAGAATCGGCGGTCACGCGAAATCAGAATCATCGGTCACGTTAATTCAGAATCACCGGTCACGATCGGCCGGAATACGCAGCTGCGGTCGATCTTGATCGTATCGAAGGGATAAGAGCGCAGGCAGCCCAGCGAGGATGCGCCGGTGCCGAAGTCATCCATGGCCAGCTTCACCCCCAAATTGTGGATCGATTCGAGCGTCCGCAATGAGAATTCCGGGTAGCGCATGACCTCCCGCTCAGTGACCTCCAACTGCACAGAGCAGGGCGGAAGATCGAACTCTGCAAGGATTTCCTCGATGAGTGCATAAAGACCATTGCCCTGCGCCAAGTGCGCTCGTGAGACATTGACGCTGATAGACTCCGGGCAATGTGCCGGCGCCTCATGGCGCCACGCCGCGAATTGCCGGCACGCCTCGCGCAATACCCAATCGCCGATAGGCAAGATAAGCCCCGTGTTCTCGGCAACGGGCACGAATTCGCTCGGCGAGACGTCACCGAGTATCGGGTGCCGCCAGCGCAATAGCGCCTCGGCTGAGACCACACGGAAAGTGGCTAAATCCACGATCGGTTGATAGTCGAGGCTCAGGGCATCTGTGCCGACGGCGGCTCGCAAGGCGTCCTCAAGGGAGACCTGGCGCGCCAGCCGCACTTGCATGGTTTCCGAGAAGTCGTTGCTGCGTTGGCGGCCTTTGCGCTTGGCCTCGTACATGGCCGCGTCCGCGATACGCATCACGTGTTCGGCTGATTCGCCGGCTTTCGTTGATGTGACGATGCCGACACTGACCGTTGACTGCACCTCGCGCCCCGCTATTTGATAAGTTTCGTGGCCGACCTCGGCCAAGCGCACCCCAAGCTTGTTCGCGTGTGCAATATCATCTCGATTCAACAATAGAATGGAAAATTCATCGCCGCCAAAGCGGGCAATCACGGGCGTATCGTTCGCGGACAATGGCCGCGTGCGTTGCTGGGTACGAATGGTGGCACGGATGCGATCGGCGAATTGACGCAACAATGAATCGCCGGCGTCGTGGCCGAGTGTGTCGTTGATGAGTTTGAAGTTGTCCAGATCCAGAAACAGCACGGCGCAGGGCGATTGGCCTGCAGCTGGCGTGCGCGTCAGCGCCTGCTGTAGCTTTTCCAAAAATTCCGCGCGGTTCACCAGGCCCGTTAGCTTATCGGTGCGCGCAGCGAGGGTTAGCTCTTGTTCCTTGGCCTTGCGCTGCGAGATGTCTTGCACAATCGACCACAGCAGCTGTCGCCCGGTGGAGTCTACAAAATACAGGCCCGCGACCAGCGCCACGTAGCGCCCGCCATCGCGCCGCGGCAGCTCGCGCTCGTAAGTGTCAAAAATCCGCTTGGAGCGCCCCGAGGCGCTGGCCGCTCGCGAGCGCATGGTCTTGGGCGGCGCAAGCTCAACGAAGCTATTGCCGACGAGCTCGTCGCGTGTA
>JBEKWD010000207.1:0-5275 GCA_049513435.1 Steroidobacteraceae bacterium
GAGAGGAGTTCGCCTTAATCCTCCCGGAGACCGAGCTGGGCGATGCGGCGCAAATCGCCCAAAGCGCCAAAGATGCGGTCGTGCGGTTGGCAATCGCACATGGGAGGTCGCCTACGGCGCCTCATGTGACTATAAGCGGCGGCATTGCCGTCCTGCTTCACAACAACAGCGCCGCGCAATTGATCACGGCAGCTGATCGATGTCTCTATCAAGCGAAACACTTGGGGCGCAATCGCATGGTTGCCGCGCAAGCAGAGCTCGAGCAGGCGATCGCATGAGGCATGCCGCCCGCGCGCCGGTCGGATTCGTGCGCTCCTCTTGCGCTACGGCTTGGGCGCTGTTGCGGCTGGCGGGGCGCGGCCCGGCTCCTCGGTATTGAACATGTTGATCAGGGCATAGCCGCCCATCGCCAGACGCACTGACGGGCCGGAAGGTGCTTCGGCACCCATCTCATGCCAGCTCATCGGTGGCACATAAAGCACGTCGCCTTCCACGGCATGAAACTCGCCCGCATTCTCGAATCTGCCCCTGATGGCACCGACCTGCACGATCCACCATTCCGCCGGACCGGCATGCATGTGCCCGAAGGTCGAATGAGGATTGAATACGCCTTGGGCCGGCCCCCCACCGACATTGCCGCGGCTGTTGCCACATTTGTTGTCCGCCGGATTGACATAGCCCAACAGCGGACTGGCGAAGAGATGATCATCCAGCACCACGGGGCCGGGCGGCATGCATTTGGCAATGGTGTCGTCGAAGGTGTTCCAGTGCAGCTGATTGGGCGGGATATAGGCGCCCGGCTTGTGGGGAAAAGCGACCTTGACGAATCTGCCGCCGCGGCTGGGCGCGGGCGGCGGACCAGCGGCGGGATAGACCGTCTTGTAATTGGTCGGGTTGACCTCTACCCACAGCGCGTTTTCGCTGCCCACGACATCATAAGAAAACACTGTCGTCTTCATGATGTTGATAATGGAGCCGCGCGTTGCCGTCACCGGCTGCTGGCCTTCTACTGTGAAGTGGACCTGACCGGCAACCACGACGAACACCGTGGGCGTGTCGGGATGCAGTCGCGGCCCGAACTGCCTGCCAGGCTCCGCTGAGTTGTAGGTCGCGTCCTGCTCGGGATCCAGGATGATCTGTTCGGACCAGTTGTTCTGGCCGGCATGCATGCGCTTTAGGTCCGACAATTTCCACAGCGGCCGCATCGGCGGCTTATAGACGCCACCCTGGGTCTTGTTGGACCACCAATATTCGGGCGGTCCGCCAGGTCCGGGGCCGGGAGCCTGAGCATGAGCGCACACGAGCACTCCCAATCCGAAAGCCACCAGAACGACGCTCGCCACACGATTGTGAAAGGAAGGGCACATACGAGTTTCCCCCGATGACTTGGGCTTTGCAATTAACGTAGCTTACGGGAATGCTGCGGGCACTGTTATAGACTGGAATGACGAAATGCTACACGTGATGCAGCGCGCTCTCCATGGCGTTTGAGCCGACAGTCATCGTCCGCGATGCCGTGGACGAGGACATGAGCAGCGTGCAATCGATCTATGCGTTGCACGTCGCGCATGGCTTGGCCACGTTCGAAGAGACACCGCCCACGACGCAGCAACTCATGTCACGGCGCGCGGGCGTTCTGGCGCTCGGCCTTCCCTACCTGATTGCAGAGATCGAAGGCCGTATCGTCGGTTACAGCTATGCGACCGACTATCGACCGCGCACCGCCTACCGCTACACCATCGAGGACTCTGTCTACGTCGCCGAAGGGCTGCACGGGCGCGGCATCGGGACGCTGCTGCTCGCGAAGCTTATTGACAGATGTGAGCAAGGTCCCTGGCGGCAGATGCTGGCCGTGATTGGCGATAGCGCCAATGCGGCCTCCATTGCGCTGCACCGGCGGCTCGGATTTGAGAGCGTGGGTACGTTCAAGTCCGTGGGTTTCAAGTTCGGCCGGTGGGTCGACACCGTGCTGATGCAGCGCGCGCTTGGGGCGGGCGACTCAGCCATGCCGCGGTAGTGTCTTCAGCCTTCACCGATGTCTTCGAGCCAGAGATCCGGCTGCCTGTGCACGAATGCCGCCAGCAGCGCTACGCAATCGGCAGAATCCATATCGATGATCTCGACACCGCGCTCGCGCAACCAGTCCAGGCCGCCCTGAAAGGTGCGCGACTCGCCGATCACGATCCTGGCGATGCGAAACTGGATGATCAGGCCGCTGCAGTACCAGCAGGGCGCCAGGGTTGTCACCATCACGGCGTCCTGATAGCGGCGCTGACGACCGGCCCTGCGAAAGGCATCGGTCTCGGCATGCGCCGACGGATCGTTCTCCTGCACGCGGCGATTTCGCCCGCGACCGAGCAGCGTGCCATCGCGGTGAAAGAGCGCAGCTCCAATCGGTACACCACCCTCAGCCGCGCCCAGCCGCGCCTCGTTCAGGGCCACATCGAGCATGCTTTGATAGTCCATGCTATCCACGCTCTTAGCCGCGCGGTTGCTGCAGCCACTGATTGATCTGCGGCAGCCGGTCCCGGCGCACCTGGGCGAGGTAGCGCACGTTGGCCTCCGACTTGCGCAGATCCTGCCGAGCCTCAGGCGGGATGTGCTCCTGCGCGAAGGCGTTGAGTTCGTCAATGAGGCTCGGATCGAAGGCGTTACCCAACAGGCCCGGAACAAAGCGCGCCTGCGTGGCGGGCTCGATCATCGGCGAGATCCGGTCCCAATGAGCAATCGCAAAATCGAGCGCCTCGTGTGGATGACGCTCCGATGCCGCACTGATGATGTCGGGGGCTACGGTCGGCGGCGGTTCGCCCGACAGCGCGAGCTCGAGCGAGCGCTGCGCCAGCGCTGCATTTTCGGACGCGCCCAGCAGCCCGTAGAGCTGCTGGCGCTCGATCTCGGTACGCGCGGATTTTGCCATAGCGTGCAGTTGCTCCCAAGTGCTCTCGTTGGCCCGTACCGCGATGACGCGCAGCACCGTGATGCGAGTCGAGGGATCGAGGCTCGAGGCGTCCAGGAGGTATTGATCGAATCGGCGCCGCGCCTCGGCGAGCACGGACGCATCGCCAAGACTACCCAATGCCTCGATCAGGTCAGCTCGCAATAATGCGTTGTTGTCTGGCTCGCCGGGTTTCTTGTCCCAGCCGATACGAGCGAAGATCCGATTCAGTACGCCGCCAGCGTAGGTGCGAAACGCCGGTTGCGCCGGCAGACCGTCGTAGAGCCTGTCCAGACCTCGCAATAGCGCAACGAGTGCCGTGGCCACCACCGGATCGGCGTCAGTCGGAAAGTTCTGGATCACGTCGAGCAACGAGGCCATGGGCTCCAGACCCATATAGGCAAGGCTGCTGGTGTCATTGAGGACGCCCAGCTGATCGTCGGGCGACAGTGCGCTGTAGTGGGCTGCAATGTTGGCCAGCTCTGCAGGGGAATAGCGGCTACGAAAGTAGGCTGTCTGGCCGGAGTTCAGGATCAGCGTGCCGCAGCCGCGCAGCTCCAGAGGCACGGGCGCGGCGCCTGAAATGATCGTTGCAGCTGATGAGCCGCCCAGGATCGCGGCGATTACGGGCACGTGCCAGACGCGCGCTTGAGTCGAATCCGCATCGATCGCGAAATGCCCCTGGCTCAGGCTGAGCGTACTGCTGTCGTCCTGACATTTCAGAGACGCTTCGCTGACCATGGGCACCCCGGCCTGCAGCGTCAGGTCATGCGCGATCTGCGTGATCGGCCGCGCCGAGCCTCGATCCATCTGCCGCCATAAATCATCGGTAACCGAATTGGCGTAGGCATAGCGGCGCATATATCGGCGCACGCCGGCTCGAAACGCATCCTCACCGAGGTAGGACTCGAGCGTACGAATCACCGCAGCGCCCTTTAAATAGGTAATGCTGTCGAAGGCGCCGCTGGCCTGCAGTACATCGTTGATCGGCGTGATGATCGGGTGCGTGCCGTCGCGCGCATCCTCCTGCATCGCGTATTGCTCGTCACCGAGCTGCTGCAGCCACATGTTCCACTCCGGGTGAAAATGGTCTGTGACCTTGACCTCCATCCACGAAGCGAATCCCTCGTTGAGCCACAGATCGTCCCACCAGGCCATGGTCACGAGGTCGCCGAACCATTGGTGTGCCATCTCGTGGGCGACGACCGTATAGACGTACTGCCGGTCGCTTTCGGTCGCGATGCGCGAATCGATCAGCACGGCGCGCTCGAAATAAAAGATGGCGCCCCAGTTCTCCATGGCGCTGAAGACCTGGCTGGCGCCGGGTGCAGCAATCAGGTCCAGCTTCGGCAACGGATAGGGCGTGCCGAAGTACTGGTTATAGTAGGGCAGGATGCGCGAGGCTGCCTCGAGGGCATAAGCGGCGCTGGCCGTGTCGCCGCGCTTGACGACGATGCCCAGATCCACGCCATCGACGTCGCGCTGTACGCGCTCGAAATCGCCGAGACCGAAGAACAGCAGATAGCTCGACATCTTCGGCGTCGTGGCGAAATGCACACGCTTGAGATCCCCGGGCAGAGTATCCGTCGAAGCAATCGGCATGTTGGAGAGCGCCATCTGATCGGCCGGTACCGTGGCGGTGAGCTCAAAGGTAGCCTTGCGGTCCGGCTCGTCCCAGCACGGGACGAAACGGCGAGCGTCCGCATTCTCGAACTGGGTGAACAATGCGCGCGCGTTGCCGTGCGGCGTAGCGTAATCGAGCGCGAACAAGCCCGAGGCCTGCTGGTAAATCCTGCCGTGGTACGACAGCCGCAGCGTATGGGCACCGACGGCGAGCTCGTGGTCCCACCTGAAAGACACGGTCTGCAGCTTCGCGTCATAGCCAATCCGCGGCGCTGCACTCTGGCTGGCGAGCGTCGCGCTGTCGATGACGATATCGGCGCTGTTGAGTACGATCTGGTGCGTGGCCCGATGCACGCGGATATCAATCGACACCGAGGCCTGGAACGTGAGCGAGCTGGCGTCCGGGGTCAGCTCGATACGATAGTGCTCCGGAGTCACCGTCGCGGGCAGCACTTCGCGCTCGCTAGCCAACACCGACCCCGGAGCCATGGCGGCGAGCAACAGCAGCGCCAGGGGATAAGCACGCACGGCGTGGCAAAAAAGCATTAATCTGCGAACTACGGCGAGCCTCATAGCGCTTCGAATAATGCCTGAAAGCTGATGAATGCGAGATCCAGTCTGCTGCAAGCGGAGAATGCTGATGACTTTGCGCTCGCGCGCTTGCTGTTCGAAGAGTACGCGGCGGATCTGGGAATCGATCTTTGCTTTCAGGGCTTT
>JBEKWD010000208.1:0-5274 GCA_049513435.1 Steroidobacteraceae bacterium
GGACTGCCTGGGCAGCGGACGGGTCGCAGGCTGGAACTTCGGCCTGCTGGCTGGCCCGCTTTATGCGCAGCGGCGCTACCATGACTACTTCTATGCCGTGGCAGAGCAGTACGCGACGCCCACGCGCCCCGCCTACGAGCCGGCGGGCGGCTATTCGGGCAGCGAGGCGCTGCTGTCGACGAGCCGGCGCTTCGGCGCCTACTGGTTCGGCGCCTACGTGCGCCACGATTGGCTCGCAGGGGCTGCCTTTGGCGCCAGTCCGCTGGTACAACAGCGCGAATACTGGGCCGCAGGGGTAGGGTTCGTATGGATGATCAGGGCATCGAAAACGATGGTCGAGAGCGATGACTGAGCTGCACGCGATCCATGCCGGGTCACCCGCCAGGAGCGTGGCCCGGGCCGTGTACGAATACCCGGCGCTGTACAGCTCCTTGCTGCTGCTCGCCGTGATCTGCCTGGGCTGGTCGCTGCTGACGGTGCCGCTCTACCCGCTATTGCCTCGAGCGCTGGCGCGCCGCTGGGGCCGCCGGGGCATCACGGCCGGCTTTCGGCTCTACACGCGCTGGCTCGAGCTCGTCGGCGTCTACCGGCTCGATCTGAGCGCGATCGATGCGTTACGCGCTGAGCCGGCGCTCATTCTGGCCGCTAATCACCCCTCGCTGATCGACGCGGTGGTGATCCTCTCGCGCCACCCGAACCTCTCCTGTGTGATGAAAGCCGAGCTCAACGCGAACGTACTGTTCGGCCCCGGAGCCAGGCTCGCACGCTATATTCGTAACGACTCGCCGCTGCAGATGGTGCGCGAGGCAGTCGCGGAATTGCGGCAGGGCGGCGTGCTGCTCCTGTTCCCGGAAGGCACGCGTACCACGCGCGACCCTATCAACGCGCTCACCAAGAGCATCGGCGTGATCGCGCGGCGGGCCCGCGCCCCCGTGCAGACGCTGCTGATCGAAACCGCCTCGCCGTACCTGCGCAAGGGCGGTTTGCTCTGGTCACGGCCGCCGATGCCCATTGCCTATCGCGTGCGGCTGGGGCGGCGCTTTGAGCCCCCGCAGGATGTCGACGCCTTCATGCGCGAGCTCGAGCGCTACTTTCGTGGCGAATTGCAAAGCGGGCCGGGAACGGCCTGGGGCGGCAGCTCGGCGGGGCGATGAGCGCACGCTCCGCCACGCATCTAGTCCTGATTCCGAGCTACAACCCGGGACCCAGGGTGTTCGAGACCGTGCGCGCGGCGCGCGCGCAATGGGAGCCGGTCTGGGTCGTGATCGATGGTAGCGACGATGGCAGCGAGGTGACATTGCCGGCCATGGCCGCCGCCGATCCGGGCCTGCAGGTGCTGCTCGTGGCACGCAATCGTGGCAAGGGGGCGGCGATATTGTACGGCGCGCAGCTTGCGCTGCAGGCGGGCTACACGCATGTGCTGACGCTGGATTCCGATGGCCAGCATCCGGCCGAGCTCATCGGCACTTTCATGGCCGCATCGATCGGCGCGCCGCGCGCGCTGGTTCTAGGCGAGCCGCGCTTCGACGCCAGCGCGCCGGCGCTGCGCGTCAAAGGTCGCCGCGTCTCCAACTGGTGGGCAAATCTGGAGACGCTCTGGACGGGAATTCATGACTCCTTGTTCGGCTTTCGCGTCTATCCGCTCGAGCCGCTGCTGCACGTGATGCGCTCGTCGCGCTGGATGCGACGCTTCGACTTTGACGTCGAGGCGGCCGTGCGGCTGTGCTGGCTTGGAGTGCCGGTGCTCAATCTGCCGGCCCCGGTGCGCTACTTCAGTGCCGCGGAAGGCGGCGTCTCGCACTTCAATTACTGGCGCGACAACCTGCTGCTGAGCTGGATGCATGTGCGACTGTTATTCGGCTTCCTGCTGCGATTGCCGTGGCTGCTGTGGCGGCGCACATTGCGACGGCGTGCCGCGCAAAGACGCTCAGCGCCGGTCTAACGAGCAGCCGGAGCGCGCATTGCTCGCGCCCGGCTCAATCCCGATATAATGCGATTATCGAGCCGAATCGCCGCCGCGGGCGGATCGAGCATATTCAACGTACCATGGAACAAGCCGTACCCAAGCCGACGACGACGTCAGCCGATGCACTCGAGCGGGAGATCGCTGAGCTGATCGTGCAGGGATTGAACCTGCCCATGTCCGCCGCGCAGATCGATCCGGAGGCGCCATTGTACGGCGACGGGCTAGGCCTGGACTCGATCGACATTCTCGAGATCGCGCTGATTGTCTCCAAGCAGTACGGCATCGTGCTGCGCGCGGACAATCAGGAGAACGAACGCATCTTCCGCTCGCTGCGGCTTTTCTCCCAATACGTCGCGGCCCATAGAACCAAGTGAAACGCGGCGGGCGGCGCCGATGAGTCCAGCCATGCCGGCCTTGCCACTGATCGCGCACCAGCGGCCCGAGGCAGTGCTGGCATACCGCGCCGGCGCACCCATCAGCGCGCTGCGCTTCCTGAGCGAGGCGCGCTCCCTGGCCGAGCGTCTGCCCGCGGGCACCCATGTGCTGAATCTTTGCGCTGATCGCTATCGCTTCACTGTCGGGCTCGCCGCAAGCCTGTTGCGCGGCAAATGCAGCCTGCTGCCGCCCAGCTACACGCCTGAGGTGATCAGACAGCTGCGCAGCTTTGCGCCCGACGCGTTCTGTCTGACCGACGATGCGCACTGCTCGGTCGATCTGCCGCGCATGTTCTATGGTGAGAGCGACGACTACGCGGAAGGCGCCCTCGAGAGCGAATGGTCGGTACCGCGGATCGATGCAGCGCAATCCGCCGCCTACGTGTTCACCTCAGGTTCGACCGGCGCACCCGTGGCACACCACAAGAGCTGGGGTCGGCTCGTACAGTGCGTGCGCTTGGAGGCTGTGCGCCTCTCGCCCATCGATCGCGGCGGCTGCGCCATTCTGGCTACCGTGCCTGCGCAGCATATGTATGGGCTCGAATCCACGGTGCTGCTGCCATTGCAGAGCGGCGGTGCATTGTGCGCCGAGCGGGCGTTCTTTCCGGCGGACATTGCCGCGGCTTTGCACGCCTTGCCGCGGCCGCGCGCACTGTTCACCACGCCCGTGCACCTGCGCTCGCTGCTGGCCGCCGAAGTCAGTCTGCCGCAGACCGACCTGATCGTCTCGGCTACGGCCATGCTGTCAGCAAATCTCGCGCGCGAGGTCGAGCGCCGCTACGGCGCGGCCTTGCTCGAGATCTACGGCTCGACCGAAACCGGGCAGATTGCCACGCGCCGCACCGCCCGGGAGCTCGAGTGGCATCTGTGGCCAGGCGTGCGGCTCGAGCGGCGCGAGGAGCGCTGCTGGGCCCACGGCGGACATATCGAGGGGCTCACGCCCATGGCCGACATACTTGAGCTCAAGGGCGAGGAGCACTTCGTGCTGCACGGGCGCACCTCCGATCTGGTCAACATCGCAGGCAAGCGCAGCTCGCTGGCCTATCTGAATTTCCAGCTCAACGCGATTCCCGGTGTACTGGATGGTGCTTTCTTCGTACGCGAGGACGAGCCGGCCTCACTCGCCGGCGTGACGCGGCTCGCCGCGCTGGTAGTGGCCCCATCGCTCGATACGCCTGCATTGCTGGAGCGGCTGCGCGAGCGCATCGATGCCGTATTCCTGCCCCGACCGCTGCTGCGAGTGCAGGCGCTACCGCGCAACGAGACTGGCAAATTACCGCAGCATCTGCTGCGTACTCTGGTAGCGCAGGCCGCGGCGCAGGCGCCAGATTTGTTCGCATGAGCGGCAACGAGCTGTGGCTGCGTTTCGCGCCGGATCACCCGGCGCTGGCCGGACATTTCCCCGGCCATCCCATCGTGCCTGGCGTGTTGTTGCTCGATGCGGCCATCCACGGTCTCGGGCACGCCGTCCAGCGGCCCTGGCAGGTCGTGATGGTCAAATTCCATCGTCCGGTGCGGCCTGATGAAAACCTGCGACTCGACTACAGCCCAGAGGCGGGCGGTCGGATGCGCTTTGAGCTTCACGCTGGCCAGGATCTGGCCGTCAGCGGCACCATCGCGCCAACGCGTGGTGCCCGGCCGCTCTCTTGAACCCTCAGCGCGCGTGGTCCGAGTGGCGCAGCCGCCCCGAGCGCGGCAGCCAGACTCTGCTGCGCCTCATGGCGTGGCTCTCACTGCGGCTCGGGCGCGCCTGCGGCCGCCCTGTGATCCACGGCATCGCCGCATACTTTTTCCTGTTCGCGCCCCAAGCGCGGCGCGACATGCGCAATTACCTGCGCCGCGCGCTCGCACGCGAGCCCAGCGCGGCGGACCGATATCGCCTGATCCTGAGCTTTGCCACCGTCATTCATGACCGGATCTTCATGCTCACGGGCCGTCATGCCTTGTTCGAGGTCTCGGTCGAGGGTGAGGCGCCAATGCGCGAACTCGTGGCCCGAGGCGGTGGCGCATTGCTGTTCGGCGCGCACATGGGCAGCTTCGAGGTGCTGCGCACCGTGGGCTCTAGTCGCTCGGGCCTGGAGGTCGCGATGGCGATGTACGAGGAAAACGCCCGCAAGGTCAATGCCGTGCTGGCGGGCTCCGAAATGCACGATCCGTCCGAGATCATCGCACTGGGCCACGTGGATTCCATGCTCAAGGTGCGCGAGCGGCTCGATCGTGGCGCACTGGTCGGGGTCCTCGCTGACCGCACCCTCGGCGATGAAGCGACTTTGCCGGTGAGCTTCCTCGGTGCGACCGCGCGTCTGCCGCTCGGACCGATGCGCGCCGCGGCGCTGCTGCGTCGTCGCGTGTATTTTATGCTGGGGCTGTATCGCGGCGGCCGGCGCTATCACTTGATATTCGAGCCGCTCGCGGATTTCTCGAACACAAGCCGCGCGACACGCACCGCGGCGATCGAAGCGGCTGTGCGCCGCTTCGGCTTATTGCTCGAGCAGTACTGCCGCAGCGATCCCTATAATTGGTTCAATTTCTTCGACTTCTGGTCCGATCCGCGCCGCCCGGCGCGCGCCGGCGGCGCAACGGATCAGGCCTGGTCGTGAGCGCGCCGCGCCAAGGCGCTGCGCGCGGCGCCTGCCGGCGCATCGGCCTGACTGTGATCGCCACGTTCTGGCCCATGCTGCTCGCGGCCAGCGAGCCGGGCGAGCTGGACCGCCTGCTCTCGCTGCTGGCGCAACGGCAGCACGGCGAGGCCGCCTTCGAGCAGGATCAGTTCCTCTCGATGCTCACCCGTCCGGCGCATTCATCGGGCTTGCTGAGCTACGATGCGCCCGATCATCTCGAGCAGCACACGCTCGAGCCGCGCGAGCAGAGCGC
>JBEKWD010000209.1:0-5270 GCA_049513435.1 Steroidobacteraceae bacterium
TCCATACACCGCGCCGGCGCCAACTCCGCCGATGGCGGCGGCGATGTACAGCAGCAGCAGTGAATCGGCCCGCGAATTCATGATCCAGGACAGCCCGACGAGAATTCCGCCGACCAGCACGATCAGCTTGGGCCCGAAGCGATCGGCCAGATAGCCATCGAACGGCACAAGCCAGGTTTCCGTCACCACGAAGATCGAGAAGGCGACCTGGATGGCCGCGCGTCCCCAGTGGAAATGCGCATCGATGGGCGCCACAAACAGTGTCCACCCGTATTGCAGGTTGGCGACCATAGCCATGCACAGAATGCCCACCAGCAATTGGCCCCAACGTCCAATCGATATGGGCGGCGCGAGCGCTTGAGGTTGCGGGATCGAGCTCATGATGTGGCCGCCTCGATTCTGAGCCGTCCCCTCGAGTCCGCTAAGGTCTTGGCGAGCAGGCAGGTAGCGGCATAGATGGCATCGATATATGGGGTCTTAATCTCGGCCAGACGCGCGAGCTCGACCACCGATCCGACCAGGGCTTCGAGCTCCAGCGGTCGGCCGGCTTCAACATCCTGCAGCATCGAGGTCTTGTGTTCGCCCACGGCGGCGGCGCCCGCGATGCGCTTCTCGAGAGTGATGCGAAAGCGCACACCGAACTTCTCGGCGACGGCGCGCGTCTCTTCCATCATTGCGACCGCGAGACTACGCGTGGGTTCAAAGCCGCAAATGCTCGCCAAGGTCGCATGCGTCAATGCGCTCACCGGATTGAATACCACGTTGCCCCACAGTTTGACCCAAATCTCTGCACGCAGATCACCAGCGATCGATGCCCGGAACCCCGCTCGGGTCAGCGCTTCCACCAGGCGCTGCACGCGCTCGGACTTGCTGCCATCGGGCTCCCCGAGCGTGAAGCGATTGCCCTCAATGACCTTCACGACACCCGGAGCAATCAATTCCGCAGCCGGATAGACAATCGTGCCAATGATGCGCTCATTGTCGATATTCGCAGAAATGCTGCCGTCCGGATCGGCTGCGCGCACGGCGCGACCCTCAAAGGGTCCCGGGAGCTTATAGAAGTACCACCAAGGTATGCCGTTTTGCAGCGTGACCACTGCGGTTTTGGGCCCGAACAGGCGGCGCAGCGGCTTGGCGAGCGCCGTGACCTGATGAGCCTTCACCGCGAGCAGAACGGTGTCCTGCGCGCCGCACTCTTCAATCGCGGCAGCCTTGACCGTTTCGACAATGCGCTCGCTGCCGTCCTCTTCGATGAGCTTGAACCCATGGCGTCGGATCGCCTCGAGGTTGGCGCCGCGGGCGACGAAGGTCACTTCCTCACCGGCCAGCGCCAGACGCGCGCCCAGAAAGCCGCCGATCGAGCCGGCGCCGACGACTGCGAGCTTCATCGAACGCCGCGGCTGCTATCAGTAGACATTACGGTGCCGGTATTTGTGAGTTTGTTGGCCGGCGGATCATAGCAACTGAGCGGGCGCAACAAAGATAGTGCTTAAGTATCAGCTAGTTAGCATGAGGGGCCGTTGACGCTCGCCGGCAATGATGCTGCGTTGCAGTGAATAACCCCTTGAAATTCACAGTTTCAAGCCAAATTCACATTCCGACAGGTAGTTCGTATTATCCTCTATACGTAGTACGAACCATCTGGACTTTATTGCAGCGCAGGAGCATCCCAGACCTTGGCCACGTCCCATCCCAAACATTTCCTACTCGCCTCGGACTTCGACCAGACCCTGAGTTTCAATGACTCGGGATTGGTGTTGTGTGAGTTGCTCGGGATTGAGGGCTTTCAGCAGCGCGTCGCGGGCCTGGCGCAGACTAACCTGGTGCAGCAGGGCGGCGAGCTGGCATATCTGATTCGTCACGATCCGCAGTTTCGCGGCGTGCGCGTCGAGCATCTGCTCGAGACCGGCCGCCGCGTTCGTCTCAAGAGTGCGATCCCGGCGTTGGTCGAGTTTCTGGATAGAGGCCTCCCCGACTGTCGCTTCTCCTTCTTTGTGATATCGGCCGCACCGCGTGAAATCATCGTCTCGGCGCTCGCTGGCATCGTGCCGCCGGAAAACATCTACGGCACCGAGCTGGACTTCGATGCGGCCACGGGCGAAGTGCACGCGATCAAACGCGTGCCTGCGGGCTATGGCAAGGTCGCCGTGATCGAGGAGCTCGAGCATCGCTTAGGCATAGCTCCCGATCGCACGATCTACGTCGGCGACGGTAGTTCCGATGTGCATGTCATGCTGCACGTGAATAATCGGGACGGATTCACGATCGCCGTATCGGAGAACAAGCAGCTCGCGCACATTGCTCAAAGCACCGTGCTCAGCGATAACGCCTTCAGCATCATGGTGCCCATTCTCAATCAGATGCTGGACTGGCGAACCGGAGAGATTCGGGCGTTGTTCGAATCGAACGGTTTAACGCTGCAGGAATGGGAAAGGGATCGCACCGATCACGTCAAGATCACCGAATTGCTCACCACTGCCGGGGAGGCAGCTGCCTAAAGATTTATCGGAGGCGGCGGCTCGCGCTCGCCGCCGCCGCCTCGACAACTTACCGCGTAGTTAAGGCAAAGAGGCTCAGGCGAAGACCCCGTATTCCGCCTGCAGGACCTCGCCCGTGCTGACGTCTATCAGCAGAGCATCATCGCCGACGCGGACCCACTCATAGCCGGCTGGCGGCACTTCGAGCGCGAATAGCCAATAGTCCCCGATGATGTACTGCGCCCCCCAATAGGCGCGCGGCAAGCGGTCACCATAGCCCCAGTGGCGTGCGACAAAGCCGGCCGGACGATGATATGGGCCGATGCTGTATTTGCGCGCGGCCTGATAGTTGTGCTGGTACGTCGTGCGATTCACAGTCGCTGGCCGCGCGTTCCACCCGCTTGGTTCCGTAACCCGCTGATAGCCTGAGGGGCCGGCATGAGGCTCGGGCGGATGAACCGGAGCCCTCGGGGCCGGCGCTCTCGGGGCACTATGCTCTTCGGCCGCGATGGCTCCGGTTACCAAAACAAAAGCAGCCACGAGAGATACGCCAACCCTTAGTGCGTGCGTCATGGTTTTCCTCCTACTGGTAATCCAAATGACAATTGCTCGGGGCAGTTCGGTGCGCTCATACTCCTCCAATAGCACATCGCCGCATAAAAACGACATAGGAGTGTCCATGAAAATAGTCAGGGTGACGGCTTTGGCCGCAATAGCGCTGCTGGTCGGTATCGGAATCGGTATAGCCAAGGACAAGGGTGGGCTTGGCATTGATGCGATTCGGGGTAAACCGCCTAAAGAAGCAGCCATGTCCGCTCTGGCCGAGGCTGAGCGCCTAGCCGGCAAGGGAACCTGGGAATTGATCGCAGTGGGACGCGTCTATTATTTGTCGGGCGACAAGCCCAGGGGCCAGGCGATATTTGACCGCGTGACGAGCGGCAAGCCGGGTGGCAGCGACTGGGAGCGCATTGGTCAGGTATACGCGGAGGCCGGTGAGAATGACCGGGCCGCCGATTGCTTCCAGAAAATGCTGGCGGCGGATTCCAAGGACGACACGGGTCAGGCGCTGGTTGGAGCGTGGTATATCCGGCAAGGACAGCGGGACAAGGGCGAAGCTTTGTTAGCGCAAGCCTTTCAGCGCAATCCAGAAGAGGTCTGGCACTACATAGCTGCCGCAGAGGCATTCTTAGGAGTGCCGGCGGGGCGCTGATCGGCTGACGGCGAACGCCGGCGATACTCTGAGCGCCAGCGAGCTGGGCGCGTCGGAGGGCATATGGAAGACTTCAAGGCGCAGCGACGCGCCGGGATGATAGCTATCGCCCTGGCGGCGCCGGTCGCAGTCGCACTCTGGATCGGCCTTGACCGGTTTCTGCCGCCAATCTCAGGCATGGCGGACTTGTCCGCGCGAATGTTGTTTTGCCTGAAATGCTGGTGTGTCGCGGTCCTGTTCGCTCTGGCGATGGGTATTGAAGCGGTTGCACACGAGCGGCTGGTCTCAGCTGCCTTCGATCCACTGGCGGGATTCACGACACGCCGGTTGCGAGTCAATCAGCAGTATCTGCAAAACACGCTCGAGCAGACCGTGGTGTTTGCGGCTGCTTTATTCGGCCTCGCGGCGTACTGCCCAACGGGCGCGGCAATGCGTGCGGTCGCGGCAACCACCGTGGTCTGGGTGCTCGCGCGCTGGGCCTTTTGGATTGGCTATCACCGCAGCGCAGCCATGCGCGGCATTGGCGCTCCCGGTATGGCGTTGAGCCTGATCGTACTCGTGTACGTGAGCGCGCGCTTCGGCGCGGATATTGCCGGACGCGCTGGGGCGATCGCCGTGGTCGCGGCATTCATCGTTTTTGAGACAGTGCTGTTCTGGGCGACGCGTCGCGGCGCACAGGACGCACGGCGCTGAGGCTGGCCGGCTGTCGCCTCAGATCTGAATTCGGCGCACATCGCTTTCCGGATACGGATATTCCATGTAGCGCGCGCTCGCGCGTGCGACATCCTCGCCTAGGCAATGCGCGACGACCTTCAGCGCCATGTCGATGCCCGCCGAAATACCCGCTGACGTGAACACGCGCCCATCCACGACAAAATGCTTGCCGTATTCAACCCTCACATCGGGAAATGAATCGCGCATCCAGTCGAGCGACTGCCAGTGCGTCGTAGCGTGCAGTCCATCCAGAAGCCCGGCGAAACCCAGCAACATGGAACCGGTGCAAACCGATGTGACGATTTCTGCCTCGGCAGCGCTCGCGCGAAGCCAATCGAGCATGACCGGGTTCTTCAATTCCTTGCGCGTGCCCCATCCACCCGGCGCGAGCAGGATATCCAGACGCGGGCAGTTCGCGAACGTACAGTGAGGCAATACGCTCATGCCGCCCGATGTCGTCACCGGACCTGCACGCTCTGCAACCAGCACCACTTCAAAGGGCGAAGGCTCCTCGTTCGGATTGGCATCGTTCAGTCGTGTTACTGAGAACACCTCGAACGGCCCGCAAAAGTCGAGCACCTCGACATTGTCGAACACGACGATACCGACACGCTTTCGTTCCATCTGCACCTCACCCGCGCGAAGCCTGAAATTGTTCAAGCCGGCCGCCGCCAACTAGAATCGCTGCGCCCATCTGATATCGGCCGATTTTAAACGGCGGGGGTTGAGTTGGACTGATGCCGTACGAGCTTCCCAGATTCAATGCGGCACAGCGCTACGTTCGTATATTGCTGGCCGTCGGCGCCCTGTTCGCGATATCAGGCGCCGTTCTACTGATATTGACGCTGCGGCAAGTCAACATAAGCTGG
>JBEKWD010000210.1:0-5246 GCA_049513435.1 Steroidobacteraceae bacterium
CTGGTAGAAATTCACCGGCAGCTGCCGATAGCTCTTGAGCTCGCGGCGCGCAATGTCGGTGATGACCTCCTCATGGGTCGGACCCAGGACGAAGCTGCGCTCATGACGGTCCTTGAGCCGCAATAGCTCCGGACCATATTCGGACCAGCGGCCTGACTCTTGCCATAGCTCTGCGGGTTGGACGGCGCTCAGCAGCAACTCGAAGGCGCCCGCACGGTTCATCTCCTCGCGGATGATCTGCTCGACCTTGCGCAGGGTTCGCAAACCGAACGGCAGCCAGTTGTAAATGCCGGCGGCGAGACGGCGGATCAGCCCGGCTCGCAACATGAGCTGGTGGCTGATTACGTCGGCTTCGGACGGAGTTTCCTTGAGGGTTGGAATCGGATAGCGTGACAGGCGCATTGACGGGTCGAATCGCTCGACATGGAATAGTGCGGGCAATCGTAGCAGATGCTGCTCGCGCCACTGGTGCCTTGCGCCGCAGGCGACCTATGATGCGCTCAGCATGGATTCTGACAGCACGCCCGGACGCCCCCAGCGGCGCGGCATCTATTTGCTGCCCAATCTGCTCACGACCGGTTGCCTGTTTTCCGGTTTTTACGCGATTGTGGCGGCCATCGACGGCAACTTCGAGCGCGCCGGCGTAGCCGTTTTCGTCGCCATGATCTTCGACACCCTGGACGGACGCGTAGCGCGGCTCACCAGTACCGAGACCGCCTTCGGTAAGGAATACGACAGCCTGGCTGATATGGTGGCATTCGGCGTCGCGCCGGCGATTGTCTCCTACCAGTGGGGCGTGGCACGCATCGCCGAGTACGGCAAGGACTGGTACCGCTTCGGCTGGCTCGCGGCCTTCTTCTATGCCGTGTGCGCCGCGCTGCGTCTGGCCAAGTTCAACGCGCGCGTGCAGGACAAGCGTTACTTCGAGGGGCTGCCGAGCCCATCGGCGGCCGCCGTGGTGGCGGCGTTCCTGTGGGAATCGAGCGAATGGCGCGAGCCGGGTCTGCCGGGCCTGATCCTGGCCTTCGCGATCACAGCGGCTGCGGGCGCACTCATGGTCTGCCGCTTCAGTTATACGAGCTTCAAGAGCATTGACCTGAGCCGGCCGATGCGCTTCGCCTGGCTCGTGGTCGTGGCGCTGGTGTTCGTCGTCATCGCCTCGCACCCGCCGGTCGTGCTGCTGACGATATTCGGCGGCTACGCGCTTTGGTCACCGTTGGTGTGGCTATGGCGGCGCATTCGCCGCTCCCGACGCATCGAGCGCGCCGCGCCCAGGCAGAGCTCCGAATGAATCGGCGCGAGCAGTATCTGCAAGCTCTCGGCGTGGATATCTGGCAGGCGCGCGCCGCGCCTGTGGGCGGCGCGGGCGTGGATGCTGCCTGCGCGAGCCGTGGCAACGATACCCACGATGCCAGCGACGCGCCGCTCGCATGGCAGAGGCTGCAAGCCGAAGTGGCGCCCTGCACGCGCTGCGAGCTGTCTCGCACGCGCACGCAGACGGTATTTGGGGTCGGCGACCAGCACGCGCAATTACTCGTGATCGGCGAGGCCCCTGGGGCCGATGAGGACCGCCAGGGCGAGCCCTTCGTGGGCCGCGCCGGGCAATTGCTCAATTCGATGCTGCGCGCGGCCGGTAACCCGCGCGAGAGCGTCTATATCGCCAATGTGCTCAAGTGCCGTCCGCCTGGCAATCGCGATCCGCGGCCCGATGAAGTGGCCTCGTGCCTGCCCTATCTGCACCGGCAGGTTGAGTTATTGCAGCCGCTGCTGATTCTGGCTGTCGGCCGTATTGCGGCCCAGAATCTGCTCGCAACCGATACCCCGATCGGCCGCTTGCGCGGTCAGGTTCACCGCTTTGGCGTAAGCGGACGGCCGCTGATCGTCACCTATCATCCTGCCTACCTGCTGCGCAGCCCGGGCGAGAAGCGCAAGGCCTGGATCGATCTGAAGTTCGTGCGCACTGAGCTCTCGCGCTTGCGGGCAATCGCGCGCGTGCCTACGGGTTGATGTGATGGCAGTCGAAAAGCAAGATGCACTGGCGGTGCCCGAGCTCGCGATTCGCAGCATGCTTGCCAGCGACATTCCCGAGGTCGTGCGTCTGGAGCATGCTGCCTATGCCTTTCCCTGGACCGAGGGGATCTTTCGCGATTGCCTGCGCGTTAATTATTTCTGCTGCGTAGTGGAAGTCGGGCGAGCGCTGGTGGGCTACGGTGTCATGAGCCTTGCGGCCGCAGAGGCGCATCTGCTCAACGTCTGCGTCGCGGAAGGCTACCGCTGCCGCGGCATCGGCCGGCGCGTGCTCAATCATCTGCTACGCGAGGCGGCGGCCAATGGCGCGCGCGAGTCTTTCCTGGAAGTGCGACCGTCGAATTTTGCGGCCATCCGTCTCTATCAATCCCTCGGCTTCAGACAGATCGGACTGCGTCGCGGCTATTACCAGGCCTTCGAGGGTCGCGAGGACGCCATCGTGCTCAGGCGCCATATCGATTAGGTGATCACGCTTGAACAAGAAATCGCGCGCCGGCGTACGTTTGCGATCATCTCCCATCCTGATGCCGGCAAGACGACGTTAACCGAGAAGCTGCTGCTGTTCGGTGGCGCTATCTCGATGGCCGGTGCGGTCAAGGGCCGCAAGGCCGCGCGTCATGCGACCTCCGACTGGATGCGCCTGGAGCAGCAGCGCGGCATCTCGGTGACCAGTTCGGTCATGCAGTTCCCGTATCGTGAGCATGTCGTGAACCTGCTGGATACTCCCGGCCACGAGGACTTTTCCGAGGATACCTACCGCACATTGACCGCGGTTGATTCCGCGCTGATGGTCATCGATTGCGCCAAGGGTGTCGAGGAGCGCACCGTCAAGCTCATGGAGGTCTGCCGGCTGCGGGATACGCCGATCATGACCTTCATCAACAAACTGGATCGTGATGGCCGCGCGCCCATCGAATTGCTTGATGAGATCGAGCGGGTGCTGAAAATACAAACCGCGCCCGTGACCTGGCCGATCGGCATGGGACGCGAGCTCAAGGGGATCTATCATCTGCTCGAGGATCGCATCTATCTGTATGAGCCAGGCGAGCGCGGTCGCGTCGGCGGCAATCGGGCGATCGAGTCGCTGCACTCCGATGAGGCGCGCGAGCTGCTCGGCAGCGAGGCGGCGGCCTTTGAGCGCGAGATTGAACTGGTGCGCGGCGCGAGCGCGCGCTACGAGCGCGAAGCGTATCGCGCCGGCCGCCAGACGCCGGTTTTCTTCGGCTCGGCGATCAGCAACTTCGGCGTCGAGGAGCTGTTGCGTGCCTTCGTCAGCGAGGCGCCCGCGCCGCTGCCGCGCGCGGCCCGCGAGCGGGTGCTTCAGGCCACTGAACCACGCCTGAGCGGCTTCGTTTTCAAGATCCAGGCCAACATGGATCCTGGTCATCGCGACCGCATCGCCTTTGTGCGCTTGTGCTCCGGGCGCTACGAACGCGGCATGCGCATCCGGCATGTGCGCCTGAAGAAGGACGTGAAGATCGCCGATGCACTGACTTTCATGGCCGCGGATCGCACGCAGGCTGCCGAGGCTTATGCCGGGGACATCATCGGTCTGCACAATCACGGCACCATCAACATCGGCGACAGCTTCAGCGAAGGCGAGGCATTGCACTTCACGGGCGTACCCAATTTTGCCCCGGAGCTGTTTCGTCGCGCCGTGCTCAAGGATCCGCTGCGCATGAAGGCGCTCGGCAAGGGCCTCGAGCAATTGTGCGAGGAGGGCGCGACTCAATTATTCAGGCCGTTGCGCAACAATGACCTGATCCTGGGTGCGGTCGGGCCGCTGCAGTTCGACGTCGTGGCCTTTAGGCTGCAGGACGAGTACGGCGTGCAATGCGTGTTCGATAATGTTGCGATCCACGCGGCACGCTGGGTCAGTGCGCTCGATGAGCGCAAGCTCGAGGAGTTTCGCAGCCGCGCCTTCGATCAGCTGGCGCTCGATCACAATGGCGATCTGGTTTATCTGGCCAGCTCGCGCGTGAATCTGCAATTGACGCTCGAGCGCTGGCCGGATATCAGCTTTCAGGATACGCGCGAGCATCAGTCCGAATGAGGCAGCGATGAGCCCAAGACGCGCTTCGCAATGGGCCTGGGCGCTCACGGCGTGGGCCAATCACGCGTTCGTGACGACCGTGTTGGTAGGCCTGTTTCCGATATTCTTCGATCAGTACTGGGCGGCCGCGCTGCCCGGCACTACCTCGACTTTCTTCCTCGGTCTGACCAATTCCAGCGCCAGTCTGATCGTGATGCTGCTGGCGCCCTGGCTCGGAGCGCTGGCGGATCGTCGTGGGCGCAAGCGCCGCTGGTTCGGCATCTGTACGGCGATCGGCGCGCTCGCCACCGCGTTGCTGGCGGTGCTCGGGGCCAGCCGCTGGGGCTGGGCGCTGGCGGTATTCGGGTTCGCCAGCATGGGGTTTTTTGCCGGCTCATCGTTCCAGGACGCGCTGATCATGCAGGTTTCTGAGCCCAGCGAGAGTAACCGCGTCTCCTCGCTGGGCTACGCGCTCGGCTACCTGGGCGGCGGATTGTTGTTCCTGGGCAATGTGCTCATGGTCTTGCATCCCCAATGGCTGCACCTGGCGAGCGCCGCCGCCGCGACGCGCATTGCCTTCATCGATGTGGCCTGCTGGTGGGTGCTGTTCACGCTGCCTTTGTTCCGCTATGTGAGTGAGCCACCGCCGACCGATGAGCTCGCCGGTTGGCGTGAGTTGTGGTCCACCATCCGTACGGTGCTGCGTGACCGTCCGGTGCTGAATTTCCTGCTGGCGTACTGGCTCTACATCGACGGTATCGCCACGGTGCAGCAGATGGCCGTCGATTTCGGGGTCAAGCTCGGCTTCTCGACCGCCACGCTGATCCAGGCACTCTTGCTGGTGCAGTTCATCGCCTTTCCGTTTGCGCTGCTGTTCGGCCGCCTGGCCGATCGCATCGGCAGCAAACGCGCCATCTACCTCGGGCTCGCTGTATTCACCGCGGTGACCGTGTTCGCCTATTTCATGCACGCGCAGTGGCAGTTCTACGTGCTGGCCGCGGTGGTCGGCACGGTGCAGGGTGGCGTGCAGGCTTTGTCACGCTCGTATTTTGCGCGGCTGATACCGGCGCAGCGTGCGGGCGAATATTTTGGCTTCTACAACATGCTGGCGAAGTTCGCCGCCGTACTCGGCCCGCTGCTCATGGGTTTGGTCGCGATCCTGACCGGCAATCAGCGCCTATCGATA
>JBEKWD010000211.1:0-5245 GCA_049513435.1 Steroidobacteraceae bacterium
CGGGAGTTGGGGACAGAAGGGGTGCTTTTCGGTGAACTCCATGCGCGAGTTTGCGGATCTTCCCCCCAAAGCCCGCCAGATCATGATTGCGAATATGACGAAAGCCCATCAGCTCCTGATCGGCAATCTAGCCGCGGCACGTGGAGGAACTGACGACAATGAATCGCTGGCTGATCTAATCATCACGTTCTTTTGCGGAATTTGCCTGGAGCAGAATCTCGGCCCCGACCGCACTCAAATTACGAAGAAGATTGAAGCCTTCATGCAGTTGATTCGGGGAAAGGGATGAATGTGCCTTCGACGAAGTCGCTGGAAAGCGCCACGAAACAAGGCCGAAACAGTGGTGGCGGAAGACCCCGTGCGCTCAAATGTAAGCCGACGCCCAAGTAGCTAAGAATGTCATCCGGCACCTTTCGCCACACCCGTCCGCTCGAGCGACGAGTCGTTTCCTCCGGCAAGTGAACCAGAAATTTACCTCCGCGCTTGCCAAGGCAGATAGTGAATGATAAAGGACGTTGTCATTCACAACGGGCTCTGAATATCGCCACTGGAACCTTCGTCTGCTCGGTCGGCAACACGTCCAATGGCAAAGGTTCAGCCTGCCGGCTCGATTCCGATTCTGTCGTTCACGGCCGATGAAATCCTCTGGGTGCAGCCGAGGTAGCGTTCTGTGGTCTGGACCGGGACGTGGCCAAGAAGGAATTGAATCTGCTCCAGTTCACCGCCGGCGGCGCGGCAGAGCCGAGCGCAACTTCGACGAAGATCATGCGGTGCGAGTTTGGTCACGCCGATTTTGGCGGCGAACTCCTTGACGACGTGCCATACTAGCTTTTCCGTTACAGCTTCGCCCCAAGCTCTACCGGCGCTACTGACCCGCCGAAAGAGCTTTCCAGATTCAATACCCGCAGCCTTTGTCCATTCGTTAAGCAGCCCGTGGACCCAATTTGGGACGGGAATGGTACGAACGTGACCAGCCTTTCCCCGCAAGTCCACGATTGCCCAATGCCCTTCACGCTGCTGGAGGTGGCCGAAAGTCAGCTCGGCGAGCTCATGACGACGGAGTCCGCACGCCAGCAGGAGGGCAAGCAGCGCCCGATCACGTTTTCCTTTTAGGAGCTCGCGATTGGGTGCCTGCCAGAGTGTATGCGCCTGCTGAGCGGTCAACCAGTTGCCGAGCCTAACGCCAAGTTTCTTCAGGCCCTTGACGCGTCGAATTCCCGCAGCCAAATCGGCGCTTAAAAGGCCGCAATCTGACGCCTCGTACGCCAGACGACGAACGGCTCCGAGCCGGAGATTAATCGTCCCTGGTGCGAGATGGCGAGATTGCAGGTGCATCCGGTAACGGACGACAACCGTTTTGCTGAACGACAATCGAGGCTCCGAGCAGTACCACTCCACAAATTCGTCAATGGCATGGCGATATCCGCGCTGAGCATCCGGGCAGGAGAGGCTGTTGAGAACGGCTGACTTCGCGACTTCAAGGTCTGGTAATCGCGGGACGGATTTTGCGGCAACGTGTTTCTGTTTACGTTTTGACTTAGCTTCATCTCCTGTGGCCTCCAACGCCACAGGTCCATCCTGCAACGCTCGCCATCCGCCAGCCCGGCGTCCGAGTCGCGCGTGATCCGACCGAAGCGATCAATTCGACGAAATGACTACACGCTCAAGTGGCCAGCTCTCGGAGTCGCCGATCTGCCGTCCGCGCGGAACCGATGGATATTTGTGTCCCTTCTAAGGGCCGAACGGCCGAATGCGAAGCAGAAGATCGCGCAGTTGGATGCGAAGTTTCGGTGGCGTAATGATCTCTAGTCCGCGCATTCGCACGACTCTATCGAACTCAAGATTCACACTGTAAAGCTTGGCGTCAACCGGTGCTTCGACCGCCGATAAATCAACCAGGGCTATCACTTCATTGGCAGACGACGTTATTTCAAATTCACCCAGGTCGACTTTTTCCACGAAGGCTTGACGGTCGACTCCCTGCACTGACGGTGCATCATACGCTACCACCGAGGGGATTCTCACCGCAGTTTCTCGCCGAAGAACACTTGCATGAACCCCGATGCGCATGACCGGTCTATTCGCGATACGAAGGCCCTCTTCTCCGATCTCTGCGTCTAGCACGCAGACCATATCTTTCGGAGGGTCAGCCTCTTCTGCCAGTTTCGCTACGAAATCTAAAACTCTGTACAAGTGGTTGGGTGTGGACCGCAAGCTCTCCTCGACCTGATCAACGTTAAGGTCACCAATTTGATCCGGGGAGAATCGGTAGGTCAATACGACCTCTCTGAATTGATGGAACGTCAATGAGACGTGTGTCAGGTGGCCCCATGCCGAGATCTCTTCCTCAGTTAAAGTGGAGAAGTCACGGAGAATGATTCCAAACGACTTGGCTTTGAGTATCGCTCCCTTCGTGAACCCAGACGCCGAAACCGCGATCACGGCATCGGCCCGAAAACTTAGGCGTCGCCCGATCAATTCCTCAATCCATTGAACGTCCTGTCGATCATTGTGAATTCTGCATTCAACCAAGGTGAGCTTGCCGTCACGTTTGATGGTGACATCGATTTGCCTCGGCTGCGACGGATTGTCGGGGTCCGGCAGATGATCGTTCCACGTGACTTCAGAACTAGGCTGTTCGAGTAGTTCGTGGAGCCGCCTGATTTGTTGCTCAAATTTCTCGGAAGGCTTCAGCGGTTCATCACCCATGTCTGCGTCCTAATGTTGATTGCCGCCCACGGCGGGTTCTCGCGGGGTCCGCTATATCAACGACGAGAGACCACGGGACACCACGATGGCGACGGGACTCGCACCTTGATTATGGGACATTTCTCTACAACCGGCGCAGATACCCGGTGAGCGATCGTCTCGGCCTGAACCGATAGAACGTGGTAATGCGGCGCCTCGTGGCCGGGCATCAGCGGGTTCACCTTTAGCGGATAGTGGAACGGCGATAATCAGGACGGCACTTGCCGAGCGATCCAGGCCCTGCTCGCGTTATGTTGGCCATCGTCAACATATGCCATTAGTCGCACCTCAAAGCCGCCATGGGATCCACCCGGGCGGCGCGGCGCGCCGGGATCCACGATGCAGCCAGCGCGGCGGCACCAAGCACCGAACCACCGGTAACGAACGTCCAGAAATCGGTGGCGCTCACGCCATAGAGCCACGATCCGAGCAGCCGTGTGGTGGCAAGTGCAGCCATCACTCCGATCGCCATTCCGGGAGCGACGACAGCTAAGCTTTGCTTTAGGACCAGAGCGCGGACGCTCGAAGGCCGTGCCCCCAGGGCCATCCGCACACCAATCTCCCGTGTCCGCCGGCCGACCATGTACGCGATGACCCCGTATAATCCGACTGCGCTCAACACCAGCGCAAGCACACTCGCGGACAGCAGGACCGCGGCGGCCAGTCGCGCCTGCATGAATACGCTCCGGACTTGATCCAGCATCGTCATCTGCTCGGTCACGGGCACTTGTGGATCGACTTCGGCGATGGCGCGCCGTAAAACGGGCAGTATCGCACGCGGATCGCCGTGAACGCGAATCGCCATCCGCGCATACGTCTCATCCGGGCTCTGCCAGAACGGCGTGTAAAGCAATGGAACCGGCGTATCGGCTAGGCTGAGCAGGTAGGAGTCCTTGACGACCCCGACCACTTGCAGCGATTTCCCATCCGCCACGAACACGCGGCCGACTACCGCACCGCTCGGATCGATCCGCCGGGCCAAGGTCTGGTTTACGATAGCGACCAGCGGGGATCCAACGCGATCGTGCTCGTCGAATTCGCGTCCGGCGAGCAGCGGAATGCGCAGCGTGGAAAAATAGTGCGGAGCGACGACGTGGTAATTGGCGCGCATTGCCTCCTTCCCGCGTTCCGGCAGGTACGCCAGGCAGCAACTCCGCCACACAAGCCCGATCCCGCGCGCAAAGGTGACCGATTCCACGCCCGGCAGAGCTTCCAGCCGGCGAGTGACGTCTTTGATGAATGCCTGCGAACGGGCGGGCGGATACTGCAGGAGCTTCGGTCGCAGCCTGAGGACGGCCACCCCGCGCGGATCGAAGGTCCCCCCCTGCTCAATGTGCAACGCACTCCGGGCGAGCAGACCTGCCGAAACGATCATTACCAGCGAAAGCGCCACCTGGGCCATGACCAGCCCGGCGCGCACATGGCTGGCCGGGCCGCTGCGGCTCACGGAATCGCCTTTGAGCGCCAGAGCCACGTCCGGCTTTGTCGCCTGAATGGCCGGGACGAGTCCGAACAGCAGTCCTGTGAGAATCGCCAGAGCGATCGAAAGTGTGAGCGTCAAGGAATCGATCCGAAGGTCATAGAAGCTCGTATAACCTTCGGAATTCGTCGCGTAAAAGCTCAGCAGCAAGCGGCGGGTCCAAAGCGTAAACAACAACCCAAGACTACTACCGGCCACAGCCAGCAAGAGGCTTTCCGTCAACAACTGCCTGACGAGGCGGAAGCGACCGGCACCAATCGACAGCCGCACCGCGAGTTCCCTCTGGCGCGCCATGCCCCGCGCCGTCAAGAGCCCGGCGACGTTAGCGCAAGCCAGAATCAACAGCAGCGCCGCGATTGCGGCCATCAGTCGCATGTGATTCGTATAGTGGTTGCGCCTGAATTGGTCGAGGCCGATTGCCCTGTCCAGGAAAGCGCTCCGCGGCCCGATATATCCTGGCGCAGTCTCGGCGCTCGCGATGATGGCCGATAATTCGGCGCGCGCCTCCTCCAGCCGCCGGCCCGGCGACAGACGGCCGATGACGTCCATCGGGGCGCAGTCGTCGTTGAAGGCGTTGCACCACCGATAGCCCGTTTCGAGCATCATCGTCGGCATCCACAAGTCATTCGGTGACTCACCCGGCACGATGCCATGGAATTCTTCAGGCGCAATGCCGATGATGCGGAAGATCACGCCGTTGATTGTGATCGAGCGTCCGAGAACGGTTGGATCGGCCCCGAAGCGCCGCTGCCACAGGCCCATGGAAATGACCGCCACCGCATTACGCCCCCGGACCTGATCCTCCTCGGGAAGGAAGAACCGGCCCAGCGCCGGTTGAATGCCGAGCATCGCGAAATAATTCGCGGAAACCACAGCTCCCTGAACTTCGCTGGTTTCGCCGGCCGATACCTGCAACGGCGCCGTGGAGTAATGTGCAACCAGGTCAGTCAGGACCGTCGACCGCCGCCGCACGGCGTCGTACAAGGGCCACGAGAAACCATCGACTCCCGGCCTGTT
>JBEKWD010000212.1:0-5773 GCA_049513435.1 Steroidobacteraceae bacterium
GGTGCTCGCACCACTATCGGCGGGCGGCAGCGTGTTCTGCACGCCCGGCTTCAATGCGCTGCGATTCTATGGCTGGATGGAGATGGTGCAGCCGACCTGGTATACCGCGGTGCCGACCATGCATCAGACGGTTCTGGCGCGCGCGCATCATCATGAAGCGACCATTGCTGCGCACCGATTGCGCTTCATTCGTTCCTCATCCTCGGCGTTACCGCGCGCGGTGATCACCGCAATGGAAAGCACATTTCGTGTCCCCGTGATCGAGTCCTATGGCATGACCGAGGCCACGCATCAGATGGCCAGCAATCAGCTGCCGCCCGGCATTCGCAAGCCCGGCACCGTGGGGCCTGCGGCCGGCCCGGAAATCGCGATCATGGATGAGAGCGGCAATCTGCTTGCAGCAGGCATCACCGGCGAGGTCGTGATTCGCGGCGAGAACGTCACCAAGGGCTATGAGAACAATCCGAAAGCCAATGCCGAAGCCTTCGTCAATGGCTGGTTCAAAACCGGAGATCTGGGCAACCAGGATCCAGATGGCTACGTCTCGATCACAGGTCGTTTGAAAGAGATCATCAGTCGGGGAGGGGAGAAGGTCGTCACGTTCGGCATTCCACACGACAAGTTGGGTGAGGAGGTCGGCGCGGTCATCGTCCTGCGTGAGGGCATGTCGGTCACTGAAATTGAATTGCGCGCCTTCGTGGCTGAACGCGTGGCCGATTTCAAGGTTCCGCGCAAAGTGCTCTTCATGGACGAGATTCCCAAGGGTGCGACCGGCAAGTTGCAGCGTATCGGTCTGGCGGCAAAACTCGGCCTGGGATCACGGAATTCGTGACGGGAGGCAGTCCCATGCGACTGCGTACTTTAGGTCGTTCCACGTTGCGAGTTGCCCCGCTTTGTCTGGGCGGAAATGTTTTTGGTTGGACCGCCGACGAAGCCGCCTCTTTCAAAGTGCTCGATGCATTCGTCGGCGCCGGCCTGAACTTCATCGACACCGCGGACGTGTACTCGCGCTGGGTGAGCGGCCATCAGGGCGGCGAGTCCGAGACGATCATCGGTAATTGGTTCAAGCGCAGCGGCCGGCGCAACGATGTGGTGATCGCAACCAAGGTCGGCATGGAGATCGCCCCGGGCAAGAAGGGCCTGTCTCGCACCCATATCATGCGTGCGGCCGAGGATTCGCTGCGACGTCTGCAAACCGATCACATCGATCTGTATTTCTCACACATGGATGACGCGAGCGTCCCGCTCGATGAGACGCTCAGCGCTTACCAGGGGCTGATGGCCGCGGGCAAGGTGCGCGCGATCGGCGCCTCCAATTACACGGCCGTGCGATTGGCCGAAGCACTCGAGGTCAGCCGCAAGGCCGCTCTGCCGCGATACGAAGTCCTGCAGCCACACTACAACCTCTACGATCGTTCCAAATACGAATCCGCGCTCGAGGCGCTATGCCTGGCGCAGCATATTGGCGTGGTTGCCTATTACGCGCTCGCCTCCGGATTTCTGAGCGGCAAATACCGTACGCCCGCCGATGCGTCGAAGAGCGCGCGCGGCAAGGATGTCGTCGCGAAGTACCTCAATGAGCGTGGCCTGAAAATCCTCGCTGCACTCGATGATGTGGGTCACCGCTATAACGCCTCGCCCGCGACTGTGGCACTGGCTTGGGAAATCGCGCGGCCGAGCATCACGGCGCCCATCGCCAGCGCGACCTCCGAAGATCAGGTGAAGGAATTGGTCGCCGCGACGAAATTGGAGCTGGACGAGGCCGCAATCGAGCAGCTCAACGCCGCCAGCAACTGAGCACTGGCAAAGCCGGCAGATTCCTACAAATCACCCTTTGTAGGACGGTATCCCACCCCCACTGAAGGGCATTCTCACGGTACGTCTGGCAGCCGACCGTCGTCCCGCGCTGACCAACAAACCTGACCGTCTTCTACTGCCGCGCCGGGGCGGCGCCGCGCACGATGTGCGCCATGGCAAGAAGCACTATAAACGCACTCCGGCTAGGTCTCATCGGGCTGATTGGGCCGCTGTGCGTTGTCACGGCGAATGCTGCGGACAATAACAATGCAAATGCGCTCACGAATGCCCTGCTACGCGAGAACGCGGCGGGCAATCATTTGAATCGCGCACACGCCGAGAGCACAACGACCACACCCAGCGGCGCAAGCGCACCCAGCGGCGCGAGCGCATCGCGCTGGCAGCTCGAACAGACTCGCGTTTACGCCCCGCCAGCGTATGTGGATAACGCCTCAACATCGCTTGCCAGCGTCGTGTTCAAGCGTTCCTCGATGAGCACCATGGCTAATGAATCGTCCACGACTTCCAATGTCGCGCAGTCATTGGGTAGCGCTCGCTGGGACGACACGCCGCAGGTGATTCAGGCCGCCAAGCAATTCAAGCGCCGCGGGTTACCGCTGGTGCATCTGTGGGAGTCAGACCATGCGCTGCTGGCGCTGGGCGTGAACCCACGCGGCAAGCTGGGACTCTTCATCACGCAGAAGATCGGCCAATAGTGGCGAGCCACGCGCGCCTCTTCAGCGCGCGTAAAACCGAAACATGATCGTGTTGCGATAGGTCTTACCCGGTCGCAATACGGCCGAGGGAAAATCCGGATGATTCGGTGTATCCGGAAAAGCCTCGGCTTCCATGGCGAATCCGGAGCGGCGCGCATACACGATACCGCCCTTGCCGGTGAGGGTGCCGTTGAGACCATTGCCGGTGTAGAACTGCAGGCCCGGCGCCGTTGAAGATACTTCCATCACGCGACCTGACTCCGGGTCGAATGCTGTTGCGATAACGCCGAGCTTTCCGAGCGGCTTATTCATGACCCAGTTGTGATCGTAGCCCTTGGCGCCGACCTGTAGCTGCGGGTCGGGGCCGCCGATGCGCGCGCCGATGGCGGTCGGTTCCCGAAAATCAAAGGGCGTGCCGGTCACAGTTCTGAGCTCACCGGTTGGGATCAGATACTCGTCGACCGGCGTATAGCGATTGGCGTTGATCTGCACCACGTGATCGAGCACATCGCCATGGCCACGCAGGTTGAAATAAGTGTGCTGCGTCAGGTTCACGACCGTAGGCTTGTCAGTGGTCGCCTTGTAATCCAGGCGCAGAGCGTTGTTCTCGGTCAGTGTGTAAGTGGCTGTGACTTTCAGATTTCCAGGGTAACCCTCTTCGCCGTCACGGCTCAGATAAGTCAGCTCGAGGCGCGGGCCCTGCGCCGTGACCTTCGCCAGCGCCACCTTCCAGACGACTTTATCGAATCCGACGTTGCCACCATGCAGCGCATTGGGGCCATCGTTGACGGCGAGCTTGTAACTCGCGCCATCGAGCGTGAACTGACCATGGGCAATGCGATTGGCATAGCGGCCGACCATCGCACCGAAATAGGTGCGGTGCGCCAGGTAATCGTCGAGCTTGTCAAAGCCCAGTACCACATCAGCGTAATGTCCGTGCCGATCGGGCGCGGTCAAAGAGACGATGGTTCCGCCATAGGTCGCGATCCTGGCGGTCATCCCATGATGGTTGCGCAGGGTATAGAGCGCGACCGACGTGCCATCCGTGGTCTGACCGAACGGCGCGCTGGCTATGCTGTCCGCACGGCCTGCGCTCTGTGCGCCAAGCGTCGGCACTGCCACGCCTACCAGCGCCGAAGACGCGAGCATGATTTTCATGATTTTAGACATCGACTTTCCTTGTCCTGTTGCAGTCCTATTGCGGCGGCGGCGGCGGTGCTGAACCTTCCCCACGTCCTCGTAGTGAGGGCATTGCGCTCTTGCAGCTGTCACTGAGCTTATCGCTGTTGCTGCGCAGGCACATCATGGCCTCACGGCCCTGCTTGTCCGCACAATAATTCTTGAGATCCGCATCGCATGTTTTCATGACGGCCTCACGCGCGGCCTGCCGGTCAGCCGAAGGTGGCGGACCGCCGGGAGTTTGAGCCTGAGCCAGACCAGCGCCTGCCACCGCCACCGCTAAGAGAGCAAATAGCTTCATAGATCCCCCGCATTGTGTCCCGCGGCGGCAATTCTAAACCCAAACCTACCGCCGCAGCAGCCACGCCAGCAACGAGAGCGCCGCACTCACGATCAGCATGGTCGTAAGCGGGAACATGAACTTGAATCCCGGCCGATCGATGACGACGTCGCCGGGCAGATGGAACAAATGCAGTCGCTGCAGCCAGGGCCAGAGTAGCCCGGCGATGATGAAAATCGCCCCTATGACGAGTAGCGCCCGGCTCATTTCCCCAAGCCTAACCCCGCACAGGTACTGGCGAAAGAGAGAGCCAGCAATGTGCTAAATTGCGCCTACCGAGGCCTCCTGGATAAGGAAAACCACATGGATCGCCGCGAGTTCGTCGTTAATAGTCTGGCCCTGAGCACTTGCGTGGCGGCGCACTGCGGGCACGCACAAGCCAGCGCTGAGGCAATTCCGGTCACCGTGTTCGTGCACACCGATAAGCCGCTCGCAACGATCGCACCCGACTTCCTCGGTCTGGGGTTCGAGGTCTCGTCCGTTGCCCGACTCGGGGTGATGAATCGCGTCGCCCGCGTCCACGTCGAGCTCATCCGCACCTTGGGCCGGCACGGGATTATCCGCATTGGCGGTAACACTTCAGACTACGCGCACTACGCGGCGCATGATCCCGCCGTTGCCAGCGCCTATGGAACGGTGGTCAACGATGCGGTGCTCAAGGACCTCGGCGGCTTTCTGGATGCGACCGGGTGGAATCTCATCTGGGGATTCAACCTCGGCCGAGGCACGCAGGCCGAGGCTCTCGCGGAGGCGGCGGTCGTGTTGCCCATCGCCGGGCACCGACTCGTTGCCTGCGAGATCGGCAACGAGCCGGATTTGTTTGTGAACGCCAAGCACCGAACGGACTACAGCTACGACGCGTGGCTCGCCGAGTATCGCAGCTACAAGAGCGCGCTGCGCGCGCGCTTTGGGCACATTCCGCTGGCCGGTCCCGATGCTGCGTTCAATACCGAGTGGGTGACGCGCTTCGCTGCCGATGAAGGCAGTGACGCGGTTCTGCTGACCGCTCACTATTACCGTGACCATCAGAACGACACCAGCACGGTCGAGAAATTGCTCGGCGTTGATCCGAAATTGCAGAGCAGGATGGATCAATGGCGCGCAGCGTCGCAGAGCTGCGGACGACCCTATCGGATCTGCGAGGTGAATTCTTTTTCCGGCGGTGGTCGCCCCGGTGTCAGTGACACGATGGCGGGCGCGCTCTGGGTGCTGGACTTCATGTATACGCTGGCTGCCAACGGCTGCTCCGGCGTGAACATGGAGACTGGCATGAATCACCTGGATTTCATGAGTTCATACTCGCCCATCGCCGATGATGAGCACGGCCACTTTGCGGCGCGGCCGGAATATTACGGCATGCTCGCGTTTTCGCTTGGCGGCAAGGGCAAGCTACTGCAGACCGATGTGGCAGCGCAGTCCCCCGAGATCAAAGCCTATGCGACTCGCTCCGACGACGGCGCGCTGGCGATCACGCTGATCAACAAAGGATCTGCGGAGCACGCCGCCGAGCTGCAGATTGCGGGGCCTACGGGAGGCCGACGGGCCAATATTGATCGACTCAGCGCCCCAGGCGTCGATGCGAAAACCGGCGTGACGCTCGGCGGCGCGGCGGTGACGCCGGAAGGTACTTGGAAAGCAGCAAAATCCGAGTCGATGCATGTAGCTGACGGCAAGCTCAGCGTAAGATTGCCGGCCTACAGTGCGGCGATCTGCACGGTGGTATGACGGGTGTTGGCTCTGG
>JBEKWD010000213.1:0-5196 GCA_049513435.1 Steroidobacteraceae bacterium
GGATTGCTCCTACAGGCACTCGATCCTTGGCGCACTTGGCGGCCGCGACTGCGGCGACGCAACCTATCGGCATGCGCTTCAGACTTCAACTGCTCGGCGTTCTCGCGGCGGGACTGCTGGTGGCTTGTGGCGGCGGAAGCAGCAGCAGTAGTACCGGTTCCAGCAATGGGGGCTCCAGTTCGGGCTCCACGACGGCGCCGGGTATGCTGCTGCAGAATCCGCCGGTCTTGCTCTCCTCGAATTCCGCCGCCGCGTTGCTTGCGCAGGTCACCGTCGACGCCAGTGCGCAGAGCTATGGAACGCAGATCCTGAACCAGGTGCTGCAACTCAGCGGTACGCCCCCCTGCGCTGTGAACGTCTATCACATCGAGTACTACACCGTTGGGGGGGCCGACGAGCCTACGACTGCTTCCGGCGCGCTCATGGTGCCCACCGGTTCGGCCTCCTCGTGCCAGGGAGCGCGCCCGATCGTGCTGTATGCGCACGGGACCACCACCGAACTCGGTTTCAACATTGCTGATCTGACCAATGAGGCGAACGCCGAGGGCATATTGATGGCCCTGTTCTTCGCCGCCCGCGGTTATATCGTCGTGGCTCCGAACTACGCGGGCTATGACACCTCGACGCTGCCTTACCATCCATACCTGGTTGCCGCACAGCAATCGAAGGACATGATTGATGCGCTGATCGCTTCACGCTCTGCGTTGCCCAATATCGCTCTGGTCAGCGATAACGGTCAGCTGTTCATTACCGGCTACTCACAGGGTGGCTATGTCGCGATGGCAACGCATCTGGCCATGCAGGCTGCCGGGATGACCGTGACCGCCTCGGCGCCGTTGTCCGGCCCCTACGCCCTGGCAGCCTTCGTCGACGCCGAGTTTGAGGGCGAGGTCAGCGGAGGCGCACCAATTGCAGCCACGATGCTGCTCACCGCGTATCAGAATTCGTACGGCAATATCTATACCAGCACGAGCGAAGTCTATTCGCCCCAGTACGCGCCCACGATCGCGACGCTGCTGCCAAGCACGATGACGAGAAGCTCGCTCTATGCGGCTGGCCTGCTGCCAGAGAGCGCGCTGTTCGACTCGACGCCACCGACGCCGGCGTATGCCGCTTTGACACCGGCGACTACGCCGGCCGTGCTCGCGCCGGTTTTCGCCCAGGGCTTTGGCAGCGATGGTCTGATCAACAACAGCTACCGTCTGAGCTACCTGCAGGATGAACAAGCCAATCCGGACGGCGGCTTTCCGACGCTGACCAATGATCTGCCGGCCGCAAAGCCGACGTTGCCCTGGCGTCAGGCGCTCAAGGTCAACGATCTGCGAAGCTGGACTCCGGGCGCGCCCACGATGCTGTGCGGCGGCGATGAGGATCCGGAAGTGTTCTACTCGAACACGCAGCTTATGCAGACCTACTGGGCGACGCACGCTCCCGCAAGCGCTCCTATCAGCGTGCTTGACCTGGACTCGAGCACATCGAGCTCGGGTCTCGACGGCAGCCTGCAGGCAGGCTTTCAGGCAGCAAAGCTCGCGGTCGCAGCGGCCGCCGTGGCACAAGGGGCCACCGACGGCGGGATAGCCGCCGTGTTTGAGGCTTATCACGCAACCCTGGTCGCGCCCTTCTGCTTGGCAGCGGCCATCAATTTCTTCGACGCCCAGTAACCGGCAATCCACCTTAAGTAGTGGCTGCAGGAGCCGAACGCCCAATGAAAATCCCCGCCGATCTTTAGATCGGCGGGGAATCTTGCAGATTAACTGCGGAGGCGCTTACCAGCGGCCGCCGCCACCGCCACCGCCACCGCCGCCGCCGCGATAGCCACCACCGCCGCCACCGCCGCCGCTGCGGGGTTTGTCCTGAGCTTCATTCACCCGTAGCGGGCGACCGCCCAAGTCGTGCCCATTCAGATTCTGAATGGCACGCGACGCATCCGCCTGATTCATCTCCACGAAGCCGAAGCCGCGCGGCCGACCGGTTTCGCGATCCGTCGGCAGTGTTACTTTCTCTACTGTACCGTGCTGGCTGAACAGCGCCGTCAGATCTGCCTCACTGGTCGTGAAGGGCAGGTTACCTACATAAATCTTCGCCATGACTCAATTATCTCCACATAAAACGAGTGGCATGCGGGCGATTAAGTGTGTGCCCGCGCCACTCAACTTGGCAGGAATACCTACGATGGGGAGGGAGAGCGAGTCTGCCCGCGAGCCGTCGAGTCGTAAATCCTGTCACCAGATCGCTGGCGGCTCGAAGCCGAACGCGCCCAATAATGGATGGACGCATGGAAACAGGGACGTCGACGATCGGGCAGCAGACTAACACAGCCGCCGCAAAATACCTACAAACAACCCCTTAGAGCTGCCAGCGTTGTAACCGGGCTGTTATGGCCTCGCTACCGACATTGTTACTCCGCGTGGCGACCCTAGTGCGCCCGATCGCGACAGGTGTCGCGATCGTCCATTAGGGAGTTCACTGCATGCGAGTTCGGATTTCACGAATCGCGCGCTCTCCTGCGCGCGCCCTCTGGTTGGTGTATTCAGTCCTGGCCGCAACGACGGCTTTACCCCGCTTGTCCCAAGGCGCGGAGGCGACGTCGAGTCCGAGCGCCGATTCGAGCTCCAGCGCCGATTCGTTGCAGCAGCTGCAGCAGGAGCTGGAGCAGGAACAGAAGCGAATTCGTGCACTGGAGCAGCGCCTGGAGGCCGATGAGGCGGCCAGGGCAGCGGCTGCGAACGCCGTGGGCTCGCAGGCTGCAAACCCCAATACGCTGTACGGCAGCTTCGGCACAACGGGCTTTACGTTGCAGAATGCCGATGGCTCGGACGTCATTCACTTTCGCGGCAATGCCTCGGTCGATGGGCGCTATTTCAGTGACTCCTATACGCCGGCGAGCGCCGATACCTGGCTCATCCGCCGTTTGCGCCCGACGTTGGAGGGGACGCTCGACGAGAATTTCGATTTTCGCTTCATGCCCGATTTTGGCGAGGGCAAAACCATTCTGCAGGACGCATGGGCGGACGTTCGCATCGAGCCGTGGCTGGTGTTTCAGGCCGGCAAGTTCAAGGCCCCGGTGGGCCTGGAAAGATTGCAGCTCGAGCAATTCGCGCGTTTTATCGAGGTGTCGCTGCCGTCGGATCTGCTGCCCTACCGCGACCTTGGCGCCAAACTCGGCGGTGTGATTGATCAGGGCGTCTTTACCTATGACGTCGGGGTATTTGACGGCACGCTTGATGGCGGCAGTACCGACGGCAACAGCGTTCCGGATATGGATTCGACCGGGAAATTCACCTGGGACGGACGCATATTCAGTGAGCCATTTCTTAAATCCGACGTAGTCTGGCTCGAGCAATTGGGTCTGGGCATCGCCGGGACCTATGTGAACGATACCGGTGTGGCCACGATCTCGACTACGACGAGTCTGCTTGCGAGCTATAAGACTCCGGGTCAACAGTCGATGTTCAGCTATCGCGCCGACACCGCCACTGGGTTCAACAATGCGACGATCGCGCAAGGCATAGAGCGGCGCGTGGTGCCGCAGTTCTATTACTACTATCGCTCGTTGGGTCTGCTGGGCGAGTATGTCGGTGAGGATCAGCAGGTGCGGCGCAACCTGAGCGCCACCGGCGCACGCACCGCGACGCTACACAACACCGGCTGGGAAATACAAGGAGCCTGGTTTCTGACCGGGGAAAATGAAGGCTATGCGAGCGCCACGCCCAAGCGAAATTTCGATTTCGGCCACGGCGGACCCGGCGCCTGGGAGCTCATCGCGCGTTATCACGAAATTCATTTTGACCAGCAGGCTTTCACAGACGGAACGAGTTCATTTGCGAACCCGACCAGCTCGCCGGCGGCTGCGCACGCCATTGGCACCGGAGTGAACTGGTATTTGAATCCGAACTACAAGCTGCAGCTCGACTATGAGGTCACGCGCTACGACGGCGGCGCCGTCGTGGGCAACAGACCTGATGAGCGTGTGCTGACGCTGCAGAGCGCCTTGATTTTCTGATCGCGGGCTGCTCAGGCCGCCCGGGTTGCCTTGCGGCGATGCACTATAGGGCGGCGCTGCGATCCGGTATGGGCGGTCGAATGCCGACGAACCGCCGGAATGATTTGCTGCAATCGCCGGACGGCTAACGTCGCAATGTCTTGCTCGAGTTCACGGTACCGACCGATCAGCGCCAAACCAAAATAGGTCACCGTTACACCGCCTCCGCCCTTGCCCCCGGTGCTTGAGAGCGTCGCCGACTCTCGAAAGGACGCATTGATGCTCTCCAGCAAGAGCCACGCACGGCGATAGCTCATGCCAATATTGCGCGCGGCTTGCGACAATGAGCCTGAATCCCGGATCGCCTCCAGAAGTTCGATTTTCCCGGGCCCAACGTACGAGCCCGTCGCGAAATCGATGCGAAAGCGGACAATGGGCATTGGCATGGTGAGCCTCCTGCGAGCGCATCATATCGCTCGACACCTGGGTCACAAAGTCAATGCGTGACGATCAGAAGGCGAATCGACCTCCGATTGTCGGAGCAATATTGCTGTCGTAGTTATAGGGGACGCCGGGGCCGTGAGGAATGGCGATAGCCAGTCCGCCGCTGACGTCGGAATACGTAATGCCGGCAAAAGCGTCGAAGCGCTTGGTGAAGTGATGATCCACGTAGAGCGACGCCTCGTTGAGGGTGCCCGCGCAGGATGAGCGGAAACCGGCGGTCTGCGAGCAGGTCGACGGAATACGAAAGTCGTTCTGCAGCTGCTCATAGTAGGACAAAGTAATCTCGGTTTTGCTGTCGTAAGCGTATTTCACGCCCGTCCACCAGATCTGCACGACCTTAGGAGAATCAAGATTGTTGTCTTCGACGCCGCTCAAGATATAACCGCCCTGGTCCGAGGCGCCAACGCCCAACGGGTTCGACGGGTTATCCTGCAGGATGTGTTCGTAGCCCCCAAAGAACTTGAACTGATCCCAAGTATATTTGGCAGCGAGCATAAGGGCGGTGTTGTCGGTCACGATGCCATATAGCGTGTTGGTCGTGCCGATCAAATTGGCCCCGTTGATGGGGTTTGTATTGATGCTGTTGAGCGTCGACTGATAGGGCGCCGATGGACTCTGAGGCCCGAGCAGGGGGTTGAGTACGCTAATCGCGTCGTTGTAATGCTGCACGACGATGTCGGCGGAGAACTGGCCGTACTCTGCGCCGAGGT
>JBEKWD010000214.1:0-5183 GCA_049513435.1 Steroidobacteraceae bacterium
CGCCGCCGTAGCCAGTCCCGGTCCGGACGTCAACACCCCGGCGGACGTGGCGGCCGTGGGCGCGTTGCTGGAAGCGGGTCGCTAAAGCGGCGCGCCTACTCGTCCCGCCGGGGGTCGCTCGGTCCGGGCTCGGCAGCCGGCGCCGAAGACCAAACGACAAAGGGCTTGGGTTCAGGTGCTACCGGGGCAGCGATCTCCTGGGTGTGGGCGCTCGGCGCGCTGGGCTCGCTTGAGGGCTCGGCGGCTGTATTGACGTTGCCCGGGCTGGCAGGCTCGCTGCTGCTCGCCTCCCAGTTGTTACGACTCTCGCCCTGGCCTTCGGGCGCGGGCCCGGCATTTGGGCCCCCCGCTTCGCGATTGCCGCCGCCACCGCCGCGTCGTCGCCGGCGCCCGCCCCGGCGCGAGCGGCTACTGCGCGGTCGATCGACGGCGGGCTGATCGAGCCGGCCCGTATGAGCCGTTGGCGCGGCTTCCATTGCATTGTCGGGACTGGCTGCTGCAGCCTCGGGCTCGCGCCGCGGCTCGCTGGAGCGTGGTTCATCGCGCCGTGGCTCGCGGCGCGGCTCCTCGCGATTACGATCGGGGCCGCGAGCGCTCGGTGCGTCGCGTCGCGACTCGTCGCGGCGCGGTGCTTCAGGCCGTCGTTCGGGGCGGCGGCCACGACCGTCGCGATCGCGACGCATGCCCGAGCTGCGATGCGAGTCACGCCGCGGCTCAACCGGCGGCGATGCACTGGCGGGTGCAGTTTGCGCAGCTGCGGCGCCATTGCCCGCATTGCCCGCGCCAAGCCAGCGCTTGAGTCGCTGCCACAGTCCGCCGCCTTCAACGCCGCTCGCGGCGCTCGCGGCGGCGCTGGTGCCGTTCGCATCTGCGCTGATCGGTGCTGCGGTCTTTGGCAGCAATGCGGCGACCGCAGGCTGCTCGGTCGGCGGGCGCTTCTCGCGCTCGGTCAGCGGATCCATGGTCGGCGGCGCGGCCGGAATCTGGTAGCTGACCTGAGAGTTTTCCGGTAGCTGCATCTCATCGTCGCGCACGCGCCGGATCGAGTACTCGGGGGTCTGGATATGCGGATTGGGCACCAGCACCAGTTGTGCGTGCCCCTTGTGCTCGAGGCTGCGCAGCGCATCGCGCTTCTCATTGATCAGATAGGTGGCGACGTCCACGGGCACTTGCACGATCACGCGTATGGTGCGCTCCTTGCGCGCATCCTCGCCGATCAGGCGCAGGATCGAGAGCGCCATGGACTCGATGCTGCGGATGCTGCCGATGCCGTTGCAACGCGGACACACCAGGTGGCTGGATTCCCCGAGGCTCGGTCGCAGGCGTTGCCGTGACATCTCGAGCAGTCCGAAGCGCGACAGGCGCCCGATCTGGATGCGCGCGCGATCCATTTTCATCGCATCACGCAGGCGATCCTCGACATCGCGCTGATTCTTGGTCGATTCCATATCGATGAAATCGATCACGATCAGACCGCCGATATCACGGATGCGCAACTGGCGCGCGATCTCCTCGGCGGCCTCCAGATTGGTATTGAAGGCCGTGGTCTCGATATCCCCACCACGGGTCGCGCGCGCGGAGTTGATGTCGATGGAGACGAGCGCTTCGGTGTAATCGATCACGAGGCTGCCGCCCGAGGGCAACTGCACCTTGTGCGCGTAGGCCGATTCGATCTGGCTTTCGATCTGGTAGCGCGTGAACAGCGCAATATCGTCGGTGTAGGCCTTGAGCTTGCGGTGCGCGTCGCCCGGCATGAAGCGCTGCATGTACTCCTGCGCCTTCTGGAATGCCGCCTCATCATCGACCAGGATCTCGCCGATATCGTCGGTCAGATAGTCGCGCAGCGCGCGCGTGACCGCGTCGCTCTCCTGATAGACGAGAAAGGGCGCGCCGCGAGACCTGGCCGCCTCGTCGATCGCCTCCCACTGGGTCTTGAGGTTATCCAAATCCCATTGCAGCTCAGCGGCAGTGCGTCCGACGCCGGCCGTGCGCACGATCGCGCCCATGGTCTCGGGCACGATCAGCTGGCTCATGATCTCGCGCATCTGGTCGCGCTCTTCACCCTCGATACGCCGCGAGACCCCGCCGGCGCGCGGGTTGTTGGGCATGAGCACCAGGAAGCGGCCGGCCAGACTGATGAAAGTCGTGAGCGCAGCGCCCTTATTGCCGCGCTCCTCTTTCTCGACCTGAACCATGACCTCCTGGCCTTCCTGGACGAGCTCACGGATGTTCAGGCGCCCGCCCTGCGGCGTCGCGCGAAAATAATCCCGGGATATTTCCTTCAGCGGCAGAAAGCCGTGCCGCGGGGACCCGTAATCGACGAAGGCCGCTTCGAGCGAGGGCTCGACGCGGGAGATACGGGCCTTATAGATGTTGGATTTCTTTTGTTCTCTGGATGGTATCTCGATGCTCAGGTCATAGAGTTTCTGTCCATCGACCAGTGCCACCCGCAGTTCTTCCTGCTGGGTAGCGTTGACTAGCATTCTTTTCATTTGCCTCTGCCAGAAATGAATGAGAGGCCGCGGTGACCGGAGCATGCACGTGTGGGGGCAGGCTCAAGAAGCCGCTTTGGGCAGTGGATGGCTCGAAGATTGATTGGCGCGTCGTTGTTGTCATCGACTCAGTATCATTGAGGAACATTGACCTTGGCCGCCCTGTACGGCGGCGCGCCGGAAACCCTTGAGGACCACTGACCGGCGCGCTCGCGGGCTCGAACTTGCGGAGGAGCTACTACGGCGAGCGCGGGTTGGATCGGCCGACTCATGCGCGATGGCCTCGATATCGAGGACCAACTACCATGCGGCGCCAGGGCCGCAGTCTTGTTGTCGTGGAACGAGAGCCGATTCCCGTGAGCGGGACTGTTCGGTTCCAGGACCACCCGGCCAGTATAGTCCCAGGCGCCACTGGGAAACAAACACTTAAGCGCTCGACAGCCGATGGAGAACAATTTGTCCGAGACTGAAGCCGCAGCTGTCCCGCCGGGCAAGTCCGCAGTCCGGCACGTGCAGATCGACGCCGAGCTGCAGGGATTGCGACTCGACAAACTGCTCGCCCAGCTGCTTCGGGACGTACCGCGCAGCCGTATATTCCGGCTCATCCGGCGCGGCGAAGTGCGTGTGAACGGTCGGCGTGCGGGTCCGGAGCAGCGTCTTGCGGCCGGCGATACGGTGCGTGTGCCCCCGGTGCGTGAGAGCGTACCGGATGCCCCGCGGCGCGTGCCGGGCACGCTGATCCAGACGATTGAGCGCGCGATCATTCATGAGGATGAGCGCCTGCTGGTGCTCGACAAGCCCGCTGGCATCGCGGTACACGGTGGCAGTGGTCTGTCCTTTGGCGTGATCGAAGCCTTGCGAGCCTCGCGGCCCAAAGAGAGCCTCGAGCTCGCGCACCGCCTCGATCGCGATACCAGCGGATGTTTGTTAGTCACGCGGCGACACTCGGCGCTGCGCGCATTGCATGCGCTATTGCGCGAGGGGGCAGTGCAGAAGGGCTACCTCGCGCTGCTCGCTGGGCGCTGGACTCTCGGCCACAAGCGCATCGATGTGCCGCTGCGCACCGATGCGCGCGTGGGCGGGGAGCGTACCGTCAGAGTGCATGCGCAGGGCAAGAACGCGCTCACGGAATTCAAGCTCATCGAACACTACGGCACGCGCGCCTCGCTGCTCGAGGCGATCATTCACACCGGGCGCACGCACCAGATTCGCGTGCACGCGGCCCACTGTGGCCACCCGGTGCTCGGGGATCAAAAATACGGGAGCGAGAGCAGTATTGCCGAAGCGCAGGCGCTGGACCTGACGCGCATGTTCCTGCACGCCCACAGCTGCTCGTTCGTCTGGCCCGATGGGCTGGAGCAAAGCTTCAGCGCGCCGCTGCCCGATGCGCTGCGCTCGGTGCTGCAGCGCCTGTCCGCCCGATCAGCTGCGCGGCCGCAGCGCAAGCGCCAACGCTAGTCTGGGGAGCCTAGGGCAACGCGTAACCGAGCTCGCGCAGTGCGCGCGCGAGTCCGATCAGCGGCAATCCAATCAGCGCCGTCGGATCCGTGCCCACAACCCGCTCGAACAAAGTTATGCCCAGCGATTCGCTGCGAAAGCCGCCCGCGCTATCGAAGGGTTGATCGGCGGCGATATAGCGATCGATCTCCGCAGCGCTCAGCGCGCGAAAGTACACGGTGGTCGTGTCGAGGAAGCGCACGCAGCGCTGCTGTGAAGCCTGGATGACGGCCACGGCAGTATGAAATGTCGCCGCCGAGCCTGACAGCCATTGCAACTGCGCGCGGCAGCGCGGTGCGTCGCCCGGTTTGTGCAGAATCGTGCTCTTGCACAATGCCACCTGGTCGCTGCCAATGACGGTCGCTTCGGGTCGCTGCTGGCTCACCGCGCTCGCCTTCGCCAGTGCGAGGCGCTGCGCACGCTCCTCTGGGCTCTCGGCCAGCGTGGCCGACTCATCCACGAGCGGGGCGATGATCTCGAACGGCAGAGCCAGGCGCTGTAACAACTCGCGCCGATAACGCGAGCTCGAAGCCAGAATCAGCACCGGCCGGCAGCTGCGCTATCAAACCGCCGCTCGTGACTCAAAGGCTTGATAGTCTTGGGCGTTTTGACTTGCCTGATCACTGAATCTATTATACGCGGCCCATGCCGGGCGGCGCCTCGAAGCTACGCGACATCAGAAAGCTGGCGGAGACGCGAGCGGCGTTCGATTTTGATCTGCCGATGACTGACCTGCCGGGTCTTCCGCCTGAGCTCTCGGCAGGGGGCGGGCGAGTGCAGACGCAATTGCGCTTCGGCCGCGAACAGGGTTTTGCAACGGCCGAGGTTCGATTGCATGCGCAGTTGCAGGTCACTTGCCAGCGCTGCATGGGACCTTTGTCACTCGCAGTGGACGCGAAGTCGCCGGTCGTGATCGTCGAATCCGAGCAGGAGGCTGAGGATGCGCCGGCAGGCATGGAAACGTTTCTGGCCCCCGACGGGCGTCTGAGCCTGTCGGCGCTCGTCGCGGAGGAATTGCTGCTCGCGCTGCCGATCGTGCCCTTGCATGGCACGGGCACCGCGTGCCAGCCGGCGCCCGTGGCCGGCACGCAAGCGGCGTTGGCAGGCGGCACAGGTGCGCCGGCGCCCGATGGCGCGGCGGTGGTCAGACCGTTTGCCGACCTGCGCGCGTTACTCGAGCGTGGTGGCAAAGCG
>JBEKWD010000215.1:0-5179 GCA_049513435.1 Steroidobacteraceae bacterium
TGTTCGTCTTCGCGCGCGGCCGTGGCCGCCTGCGCAGCGATGGCAGCGACGTCCACGCCAATCGGGTATACGCCGGTGCCGATGCGCCGACCGGCGAGCTCGATCGCATCGCTGCCGATGACCGCATCGTTGTGGAACACCGCTTTGACGGCCGATTGAAAGCCCTCGAGGTCCTCCTGCGTCTGAAACCCCACCAGATCGTACTGGCACAGGTCGCGCACGAGCTCGGCAAACACCGGCAGTATGCGCAGCAGCGCAATGTTTGGATAAGGGATGTGCAGGAAAAATCCGATGCGAGCCTGCAGGCCTTGCGCGCGCAACAAGCCGCCCAGCGGCATCAACTGATAGTCGTGGACCCAGACCAGATCACCCGGGGCAATCTGGCGCATCAGCGCGGTGGCAAACGCGCGGTTGATGTCCATGTAGGCCTCGTAGTCGCGCGCATCGTAGCGAAACGCGCCCGGGAAATAGTGATGCACCGGCCAGAGCGAGGCGTTGCAGAAGCCGTTGTAGAAGCGCTGGAACTGCGCGGTCGGCAGCTCGATCGTGACAAAGCGAATGCCCTCCTTCTCGATGATCTCAGGCTCCGCGGCCGGCTCCTCGCGCGTTGTGCCGCTCCAGCCGAACCAGAGGCCACCCGCCTGGCGTAGCGCCGCGAGCACACCGACCGCGAGTCCGCCGGCCGAGCTCGAGTAGCCGGGGATGGTGACCCGGTTCGACACAACCACGAGCCGATTCGCGCCCATGCGAGCTGCCTACGCGATCTCGGCGAGCCAGGCGCGCAGCGCGTCAGGATCGGCCAGCCGGTAGGTGGCAGCGGTCGGCGCGGGCGCGCCCACACGCACGCTGATGCCGCCCAGACGGTTGACCACGGCGAAGGCATCTTCATCGCTGTTGTCATCACCGGCAAAAATGGGAGTGCGGCCGCGAAAGGGCGGCTGCTCCATGAGGCGCGTGAGCGCCGTGCCCTTATTCAGATGCCGCGGCCGGATTTCGACCACACATTTGCCTACGAGCAGGCCGAACTCGGCACCGAGCTCGCACAAGGTGAGCTCGGCGAGCTTGAGCACATCGCGTCCGCGCTCAGGGGCGCCGCGATAGTGCAATGCGACGGCAGAGCCCTTGTTCTCCAGACGCACGCCGCGCAATCGCTCGACGGCCGCGAGCAGTGGCGGCAGTGCGCGCTGCAACTGCGCCGCCAGCGGCTGACCGAAGATCTCATGCTGCTCGTTGGCGCGAATCTCCGCGCCATGCACGGCGATAGCTGGCAGTTTCAACGGCGCGAACAGCTCATCAATCGACGCCAGCGTGCGCCCGCTGACAAAGGCCAGGGCGCCATCGAGCTTGAGCGAGAGCCGGCGCAGCAACGGCAGCAGCCATTCGGGCACCCTGACCACCTCGGGGGTCTGGGCAATCTCGAGAATCGTGCCGTCGATGTCCAGGTACAGCGCGTGACCGGCCAGCCCGTGGCCAGGCGCGCAATTCTCGGGGGTCACTTGACTCGCATTCATGATGAACCCTATCCAACGCCTGCGAAGGCTCGCTATAGGACCGCTCAGCCAAGCCTGTCGTCTGGACGGCGACGCTACCGTCAGAATACGCTGACCGTATGAAGGTTAGGACATTCAGATATGGGCACGCGCGAGCTGCAGCAAACGATTGAGGCCGCCTGGCAGCGGCGCGCCGAGCTGTCGGCATCGACTGTCGATGAGGCGACCCGAGCCGCCATTGATGCGGCCATCGACGGGCTCGATCGCGGCGAATACCGCGTGGCCGAGCCGCTGGAGGGGCGCTGGTGCGTGCACGCCTGGCTCAAGCAGGCAGTGCTTTTGTATTTTCGCATCCATGACAATGCCGTGCTCGATGCCGGCTACGCGCGCTTTTTCGACAAAGTCCCGCTCAAATACGCGCACAGCGATGCGGCCGAGTTCGCGCGTGCGGGCGTGCGCGTACTGCCGCATGCGCTGGTGCGCCGTGGCGCCTACATTGCGCCCAATACGGTACTGATGCCCTGCTTCGTCAACATTGGCGCTCATGTAGGGGCTGGCACGATGGTGGATACCTGGGCCACGGTGGGCTCCTGCGCACAGATCGGGCGCAACGTTCACCTGTCCGGCGGGGTCGGCATCGGCGGTGTGCTCGAGCCATTGCAGGCCGGTCCGACCATCATCGAGGATGATTGCTTCATCGGTGCGCGCTCGGAGATCGTCGAGGGTGTCGTGATCGGTACCGGTTCGGTAATCTCAATGGGCGTATTCATCGGTCAGGGCACACGCATTTACGAGCGCAGCAGTGGCGAGATCCTGCGTGGCCAGGTGCCGCCGGGCTCGGTGGTGGTGGCCGGTTCGCTGCCAGCCAAGGATGGCAGCCACAGTCTCTACTGTGCCGTCATCGTCAAGCGCGTGGACGCACAGACACGCGCCAAGACCTCAATCAACGAGCTACTGCGCGAGGCTGCTCAGCCGTAGCGGCCCGTGATGTAGTCTTCCGTGGCCCGCTGCGCGGGATTGGTAAAGATCCGGGAGGTCTCGTCGAACTCGATGAGCTTGCCCAGGTACATGAAGGCCGTGTAGTCCGACACGCGCGCGGCTTGCTGCATGTTATGCGTCACGATCAGCACGGTCACCTGCTCGCGCAGCGCGGCAATGAGCTCCTCGATGCGCGCCGTGGCGATCGGATCGAGCGCGGAGGTCGGCTCATCGAACAATAGCATCTCAGGACTGGTCGCCAGCGCCCTGGCAATGCACAGCCGCTGCTGCTGACCACCCGAGAGCGACATCGCCGAGGCCGCCAACCGGTCCTTGACCTCATCCCAGAGCGCCGCACCGCGCAGAGCCCGTTCGACTTCCTCCTGCAGCCGCAGTTGCGAGCGCACCCCGCGAATGCGCAGCCCGTAGGCGACGTTCTCATAGACCGACTTCGGAAACGGATTGGGTTTCTGGAACACCATGCCGATGCGCATGCGCACTTCGATCGGATCAATGTCGGCCGAGATCAGGTTCATCTGTTCGGGCAGCAGCATGATGCGGCCTTCGTAACTAGCCCCCGGCGTCAGGTCGTGCATGCGATTGAAGCAGCGCAGGAACGTGCTCTTGCCGCAGCCCGAGGGGCCTATCAGCGCAGTAACCTGCTTCTCGCGGATCTCCATGTTGAGATTATCGAGCGCCTTGGTCGGCCCATAGTGGAAGCTCAAAGCCTCGACGCGGGCTTTGAGGGGCGCGTTGACCTGCGCCGAGCGGCGCGTCTCGTCCACGGCCACCTGCAGCATGCCGCGCCCACTGGCACGAATCGGAATCACGCCGGTGTCGATTTCGCTCGCCGGCGGAAAGCCCCCCACCTCGCCCGAGACCATGCCTTTCACCACTGTTTCCATCGGTGCCTGCCGTTACAGTACCAGAAGGCCGCCGGATCCTTCAGCCCTTGGATGCATGCAGCTCCTTTTCAATCTCCTCGATCCTGGTGTGGCGCACATCCTTGCCGTGCACCAGGTAAATGAGGTACTCGCAAACGTTCTTGGCATGATCGCCGATGCGCTCGAGCGAGCGCACCACCCACATGACATCGAGCGCACGGCGGATCGAGCGCGGATCCTCCATCATGAACGTGATGCTCTGCCGGTGTATGGCCTCGTATTCCTCATCGACGATGCGATCACGGCGCACTACCGCCAGCGCCAGCTCGGTGTCGAGGCGCGCGAAGGCATCGAGCGTATCGTGCAGCATCTCCCTGACCACTTCCCCGAGATTGCGCAGTTCCCGGTAGCGGTTCGCAGGGCGCTCGCGCGTCGCCAGGCGCGCGGCGATCGCCGCGACCTTCTCGCCCTCATCACCGATGCGCTCCAGATCCGTGATGGTCTTGAGGATCGTGATGATCAACCGCAGATCCGATGCCGTCGGTGCGCGGGTGGCCAGAATGCGGCTGCAGTCTTCATCGATCGAGCGCTCGAGTTGATTGATGCGCAGCTCTTCCTGCGCGACCTCCACGATCAAGCGCGCGTCGGGCTCGGTGATGCCGCGGATCGCCTGGGTCAATTGCTGCTCGACCATACCTCCCATTTCCAGCACGCTGCTGCGCAGGCGCTCGAGGTCCGCGTTGTAGCGGCTCGAAATGTGATGACCCAAGCCTTCGGTGCTCATGAGTTCATGCTATACGTTTCTACATGACAGATTCATGTCACTTGCTGATGCGCTCTTCAGCCCGTATAAGGCGCCCAGCCCAGGCTTGCGAGGAATCGATGTCCGATACGCTGGCGCTGACCCAGGACCTGATCGCCCGTGCTTCGGTGACGCCCGCCGATGAGGGCTGCCAGGACGTGCTTGCGAGCCGGCTCGAGCGCGTGGGCTTTCGGGTCGAGCGGCTGCGTTACGGCAGCGTGGACAATCTGTGGGCGCGGCACGGCGGGGATGACCCGGTCCTGTGTTTCGCCGGCCACACCGACGTGGTGCCGACCGGGCCGCTGGAGGAGTGGCTATCGCATCCGTTCACGCCGACGGTTCGCGACGGGCTGCTCTTTGGCCGTGGCGCGGCGGACATGAAGAGCGGGCTCGCCGCCATGGTCACGGCCGTGGAGGCATACCTGGGCGTGCGCCCTGAGCATCGGGGCGCGATCGCGTTTCTGATCACGAGCGATGAGGAAGGCCCTTCGGTCGACGGCACCAAGCGCGTGGTGGAAACCCTGCGCGAGCGCGGCGAGCGCATCGACTGGTGCATCGTCGGGGAGCCCTCCAGCGAAGAGCGGCTCGGCGATACGATCAAAATCGGTCGGCGTGGCTCGCTGTCGGGTCGTCTGACCGTGCACGGCGTGCAGGGCCACATCGCCTATCCGCAGCTGGCGGTCAATCCGGTGCACAGCTTTGCCCCGGCGCTGGCCGAGCTCGTCAACCGTGTCTGGGACCAGGGCGATGAGCACTTTCAGCCCACGAGCTTCCAGGTTTCGAACCTGACGGCGGGCACGGGGGCACCCAACGTGATCCCCGGGGAGCTCAAGGCCCGCTTCAACCTGCGCTATTCGCCGGTGCAGTCGCTCGAGTCACTCAAGAACACGGTCGAGCAGATTCTCACGCGCCACCATGTGCGCTACACGCTTGAGTGGTACGTCTCGGGCGAGCCCTTCTACACCCCGCCCGGAGCGCTCTCGCAGGCGGTCAGTGACGCCGTGCACACGATCACGGGCAGCTGC
>JBEKWD010000216.1:0-5169 GCA_049513435.1 Steroidobacteraceae bacterium
GATGGCGGCGCCGATGACCTATCGCGTCAACGGAGTGCAGTACATTGCGATCGTCGCGGGCTATGGCGGCGGTCAGGTCACGGCGGGCGCGGCACTGGATCCGCAATCCGCAGACTATCGCTACGGCAACGAGGGCCGTGTGATCGCACTTAAAATAGGCGGGCCCGTGCCGTCATTGCCCGCGCTGTACACCGAACCGGCGCTGCCCGAGCCGCCGGCGCGTCCTACCGACGCTGCACAGATCGCCGCTGGCGAAGTGCTGTTCAATCGCTACTGCTCGCGCTGTCATCTGATGGCTCGCGGGAATTTTCCTGACCTTCGATACATGAATGCAGCCACGCATGCGCTCTTCGGTGACATCGTGCTCGGCGGTGCCTACCAGGGCAAAGGCATGGGCCGTTTCGACGACGTGTTGTCGGCGGCCGACGCGCAGGCCGTGCACTCGTACGTGATTGATCAGGCGTGGCGGCTCAAAGAGGCGAAACCTTAGGCGTAGCGCTTTTCTAGTTTGCCGTCGGCGCTGAGGGCCGCGGCCGTTTGATCCAGCGTGGTCTTGAGCCGCGCAATCACCTCTTGCACCTGCGCCTCGGTGATGATCAGCGGCGGGCACAGTGCGATCGTGTCGCCAATCGCGCGCACGACCAGGCCATTGCGCTGTGCGAGATCAAATGCCTTGAAGCCGACTTTCAATTGCGGATCGAACGAGCGTTTGGAGCTCTTGTCCTCGACCAATTCGAGGCCGGCAATCAAGCCCTCGCCGCGCACCTCGCCGACCAGCGGATGCGAGGCGAGCTTGCGCAATTCCTTTTGCATGAACGCGCCCACACGCGCCGCCTGACCCATGAGGTCGCGCTCCTCGATGATCTTGAGGTTCTCGAGCGCTACCGCCATGGCCAATGGGTGGCCGGAGGTCGTAAAACCGTGACCGAAGGTACCGATCTTCGCGCTGTTATCGGCGATCGCGCCATAGACAGCTTCCGTAAACAAAACCGCCGCCAGCGGCGCGTAAGACGAGGTTATCTGCTTCGAGACCACCATGAGGTCGGGCTTGAAACCATAGTGCACCGACCCGAAGCTGCTGCCGAGCCGACCAAAGCCGTTAATGACTTCATCGGCTACCAGCAAAATGTCGTACTTGCGGCACAGCGCCTCAATGCCTTGCCAGTAGCCCTGAGGCGGCGGCATCACGCCGCCGGCGCCCATGAGCGGCTCGCCGATGAAAGCGGCAACCGTCTCGGGCCCTTCCGCAAGGATCACGGATTCTGCTTCCGAGAGCAGTCGCGCCGTGAACTGCGCCTCGGTCTCGCCAGCGGCGCCGAAGCGGTAGAAATGCGGACAGGTCAGGTGACGCACCGGGATCGCCGGCAGATCGAAGTCACGGTGGTTGCCCGGTAGCCCCGTCCGGCTGCCCGAGGCCACCGTAATGCCGTGATAGGCTTTCTGTCGCGCGAGGAATTTCTTTTTCTTCGGCCGCCCGAGCGCATTGTTCGCATACCAGACCATCTTGACCGTGGTATCGACCGCCTCCGAGCCCGAGTTGGTGAAGAACACGCGCGTGAGCTGCGGCGGTGTCATCGCCACGAGTTTCTCGGCGAGCCGGATCACAGGCTCATGCGATTTGTGACCAAACATGTGGTAGTACGGCAGCTTCGCCATCTGCGCGGCGGCGGCCTGCACCAGGCGCGGCTCGTTGAACCCCACTGCAACCGACCAGAGGCCAGCCATACCCTCGATGTACTCTTTGCCAGTCGTGTCGTAGACGTAGATGCCCTCGCCACGATCGATCACGACCGGTCCGATGCGCTCGTGCAGCCGGGCGTCCGCATACGGATGCAGCTCGTTGGTGATGTCGGCGCGGGCCAGTGAATCCGGTGTGTTCATACGTATTAGTATACCGTTATGGACGAAGCGAAACTCAAAGAGCTGCGCGCGCGCTATACCGATCGGCAGGCATTTGATGCCGACGATCCAGTGCTGGTCGCCGCAGCGCGCCAAGTCAAATCGAGCGATGGCAAACGTGCGCTGCCCTATTCGGGCATAGCGACGCTGCTGGATCTACCTCAGGCGCCCAGCGCCGCCGGCCTGGACATCGCGCTGATTGGCGTGCCCATGGACCTGGGCGTATCCAACCGCTCCGGAGCGCGCTTTGGGCCACGCGCCGTGCGCAATATCGAGCGCATCGGACCCTATCATCCGACCTTCCGCGGCGTGCCCAAAAGCGCCGTGCGCGCGGCAGACATCGGGGATGTGCCGTTTCGCAGCCGCTACAGCCTCGAGCAGTCGCTGGAGGACATCGAGCACTTTTACGCCGATCTGAAGGCCCAGGGCGTGCGAGCGTTATCGGTCGGCGGCGACCACTCTATTACCTACCCGATACTCAAAGCTCTGGGCAAGGATGGGCCAGTCGGCCTGGTTCATATCGATGCGCACTGTGACACGATGGGCGCCTACGACGGCTCAAAATTTCATCACGGCGGACCATTCCGGCTCGCCGTACTCGATGGCGTCCTGGATCCACAGCGCACGATCCAGATCGGCATTCGAGGCTCATCGAACATGTTCTGGGAGTTCTCGCACGCCTCGGGCATGACGGTCATCTACATGGAGGACTTCATGCGCATGGGCTTGGAGGCGGTCGCGGCGCTCGCGCGCAAGGTGGTCGGCGATGAGCCCATATATATCTCGGTTGATGTCGATGGCTTTGATCCCGCCTATGCGCCGGGAACCGGTACGCCTGAAGCCGGCGGACTCGAAGCGCGCGAGGGTCTGGCGCTGCTGCGCTCACTGGCCGGGCTGCGCGTGATCGGCGCTGACGTCGTGGAAGTCGCGCCGCAGTACGATCCGACCACGAACACGAGCCTGCTGGCGGCGCAGTTGCTGTTCGAGGAATTCGCGCTGATGGCCTTTGGGCCCGCCCAGGGCGCGGTCAGGGCGCCGCGCTAACGTCGCTAAAGTAAGGGCATCTGTCGCCCGAGTATCTGCGCTTCGACGTTGAGCAATTGCAGCCGTCTGGCCAGAGCATCATAGATCTGTGCGCGCTCGGCGATTTTTGCCTCTGACAGGGTCGCGATCCAATCCGTGACGATCATGACCGGCAGTCGATACTCGTCCCGATGCAGCTCGCGGATCCAAGCCGACAGCGGGCGCATTTTTGGCGCTTTGATCCACCAGGGCAGCTCGTCGGGCACCCACAACATGGCCGTGTTCAGATGCTGCAGGAAGCGGCGTTTTGGCACACTCGTGCGCCCGACGTAGCGTACATCACGCAGATCGCGCGGATCGGCCAGCGAGTAGATCGCGCAGCCTTGGGGAGCAAGCCCCGAATCGTCGTAAAACTGCGCTGCAACGTGCGTGCGGATCTGCCGAGCGAGCTCTATTTTGGTTATAAAGCGTGCGCTCACCGCAGTTGACTGTCTTTGCTCCCGCGCCTGTTATAGCCGCTGAACGTACCGACTTCCCGATCCCGGGCGTTCTGACAGTCCAGGCACAGGCGCACGCCCGGGATCGCCGCTCGGCGTGCGGGTGCAATCTGCGCGCCGCACTCGGCGCAATGAGTCAGCCCGGGACCTTCAGGCAAACGGCTCTTAGCACGCTGGATGGCATCCTTGACGGTCGCGTCAATTTGATCCTGGACCGCCCCTTCTTTTGCCCAGCCGGTAGCCATAGTTCGCATATTATATCGCGCATGAAACTCAGATTCGGTGGCGTCTGGGTACTGCTCGCGCTCCTCGGCGGCGCTGGCGCAGCCGCTGGTGCCGAGCAGCAATTCAAACCCCACGAGCCCAATGGGCTGGCCCTCACACCGCCCATGGGGTGGAACAGCTGGAACAAATTCGCCTGCAACATTGACGAGGCCACCATGCGCAAAGAGGCCGATGCCATGGTCGCCTCAGGCATGAAGGCGGCCGGTTACCTCTACATCGTCGTAGATGATTGCTGGCACGGTGAGCGCGATGAGGCCGGCGACATTCAATCCGATCCGGCCCGTTTCCCCTCCGGGATCAAGGCGCTGGCGGACTACGTTCACACTTTGGGCCTGAAATTCGGCATTTATTCGGACGCCGGGGCTCAAACCTGCCAAAACAGGCCGGCCAGCCGCGGGCACGAATATCAGGACGCCCGGCAGTACGCCGCCTGGGGCGTGGATTACCTGAAATACGACTGGTGTCACAGCGAGTCACTCGAGGCTCGTGCAGCCTACGAGACTATGTCAGATGCATTACGCGCGACGGCGCGCCCGATGGTCTTCAGTATCTGCGAATGGGGCACGCACCAGCCCTGGCTCTGGGGTGCCACCGTCGGCGGCAATCTGTGGCGCACGACCGGCGATATCCATGACCTGTGGCAGCGCAGCGCATCGGCGAGCGATCGGCGGCTCGGCGTGCTTGATATCCTGGATCTACAGGTAGGGTTGGGAGCTTTCGCAGGTCCCGGCCACTGGAACGATCCGGACATGCTCGAAGTCGGCAACGGCGGCTTGACGGAAGATGAGAATCGCGCGCATTTCGCGCTCTGGGCCATGCTCGCGGCGCCCCTGATGGCCGGTAATGATCTCTCGACGATGAGTCCGCAGACTGCGGCGATACTGACTAATCGGGAGATCATTGCTGTTGATCAGGACGAGCTGGGTATCGAGGCGCACCGCGCCGCCAAGTCAGAAGACACCGAAATCTGGGTCCGGCCGCTCGCAGGCGGCTCACATGCCGTGGCGCTGCTGAATCGCAGCGCGGAACCGCGCAGCGTGCGCCTGGATTGGTCGGTGTTGAATCTGCCGTCCTATTTGATCATGGATGTCCGGGACCTCTGGGCAGCCAAAGATCTGCCGCCGGCAAGCGCCAGCCTGACCATCGATGTCAAACCGCATGCCGTCGTTATGTTGAAAATGACTCCGGCGCGTAACCGCAAGCACTGACGCGCGGCCCATCATCTGCGCGGCGCTAAGCACCGCACGAAGAATCCGATGACCGGCACGATGAGAATCCCTTCAGACGAGACGGCGCGCCGGCGTGCCCTGGCGGTGCCTCCGACTACAGGGACGCGAGCGTGGATCACGCGGTTGACCGAGCCCTACGTTCTGTTCCCCTTCATCACGGTTGTGCTTCTTGCCGTGATCTGGAGTGCAACCTTCAATCTGATCAAAGTGGAGCGTAGCAACGCCACACGCGCCTC
>JBEKWD010000217.1:0-5148 GCA_049513435.1 Steroidobacteraceae bacterium
GGAACGCCTTGCCTCCTATCGCACGCTGCTCGAGTCGAGCCCGGAATTGCTCGGTAAGGTCACCTACATCCAGATCGCGCCGCTCAGCCGCACCGATGTGGCCGCCTACTCCGAGATTCGCGACGCGCTCGAGCACGCGGCAGGCCGGACCAATGGCCAGTACGCCGACACGGACTGGACGCCGGTGCGTTACCTGAATAAGGACTTTCCGCATGAAACGCTCACCGGTTTCCTGCGCGTTGCAAACGTTGGGGTCGTCACGCCCTTGCGCGATGGCATGAACCTCGTGGCCAAGGAGTTCGTGGCCGCGCAGGATCCGGAGGATCCGGGAGTGCTGGTGCTCTCGAGCATGGCCGGCGCGGCCCGTGAGCTCAACGATGCGTTACTGGTGAATCCCTACGATCGCAGCGCCGTGGCGCTCGCTCTGCGACAGGCACTGTCGATGCCGTTGGCGGAGCGGCGCAGCCGCCATGCCGCCATGCTGCAGGTGCTGCGCGAGAACTCGATCACCCGCTGGTACGGCAGCTTCGTCGAGCGCTTGGGCGCCGATCAAGCCTAAGCATTGGGCTGCCCGAGCGCTTCACGCCCAGCGCTGCTCGAGCGCGTCAGTCAGGCGCGTGCGCAGGCGCTCGGAGGCCGCTTCATCCAGCGGCTGCTGCGCCCGGTCAGTCACATAGAACACGTCCTCGGCGCGCTCCCCGAGCGTGCTGATCCGGGCCGCGTGCAGATCCACGCGCTCTTCCCAGAAGACCTTGCCGACGTCGCACAGGAGTCCGGGCCGATCGCCCGCCGTGAGCTCGAGCACCGAGCGGCGGTTGCGCTCATCCACGCTGATGCTGATCTGCGTCGCGGTCCTGAAGACGCGCATCTGGCGCGTCTCGCGACGCGAGACGACCAGCGGCGCCTCCTCGGGGCGCTGCAGTGAGCGCCATAACGCCTGCTCGATCTCGTTGCAGCGCTCGGCCTCCACCGCGGGCAGGCCGTCTTCCTCGAGCACGTGGTAGGAATCCAGCGAGAAGCCGTTGCCGACCGGAGTGATCCTGGCCTCGAGGATGTTGAGGCCGAGCTGATCGAGCACCGCGGTGGCGCGCGCAAACCCGTGGCGGCGGTGCGGGGCATAGATCATGACGGCGGTCGTGCCGCGCTCGCTGTGCGGCTCGACCGACACCAGGGCCTCATCGGCGTTGGCCTCGCCTGCAGCCAGCGCGCGCGTGTGGCGGGCGATCTCCTCGGGAGGATGACGCAGAAAATACACCGTTGGCAGGCGCGCCCAGGTGCTGTCGATCGCGCTGGGCTGCATGCCCGTGCCACGCAGCAGCGCGCGCGCCCGGTCCTGATTCTCACGCATGAGCTCGTCCTGATCGATCGGCGTCTCCAGGCCGCGGCGCAGCGCGCGCTTGACGTGATCGTAGAACTCCTGGAACAGCGAGGCCTTCCATGAGTTCCATAATTTTGGATTCGTGCCGCGCACATCAGCGCAGGTCAGCACATATAGATAATCCAGATGAGTCTCATCCCCGACCTCGCGGGCGAACTCACTGATGACCTGCGGATCGGCAATGTCGCGCTTTTGCGAGGTCATCGACAACAGCAGGTGATTCTTGACCAGCCACGCGACCAGGCGCGCGTCGTAGCGCGACAGACCCTGCTCGAGGCAGAAGGCCTCGGCATCGACGGCCCCGAGGTCGGAGTGATCCCCGCCGCGGCCCTTGGCGATGTCGTGAAACAGCGCGCCGAGATAGACGATCTCCGGCTTGGGCAGCGTCTGCATGATTGCCGAGACGAACGGCAACTCGTGATCAAATTCGCTCATCGCCAGCCGGCGCAGGTTGCTGACCACGAACAACGTGTGAGCGTCGACCGTATAGGCGTGAAACAGGTCGTACTGCATGCGCCCGACGATGCGCCCGAAGGCCGGGATGTAGCGACCCAGCACGCCATAGTCATTCATGCGCCGCAACTCATGCGTGACGCTGCGCGGCGCGCGCAGGATCTCCAGGAACAGGCGGTGATTGCGCGGATTCTGGCGAAACTCCTCATCGATGAGCCACAGGTTGCGCGCCACGGCGCGCATCGTGGCCGCGCGTACGCCGCGGATTTGCGGGTTCTGCTGCAATAGCACGAATAATTCGAGCAGTGCGGATGGCATGCGTGCGAAGACATCCTCATTGACCGTCTCGAGGTAGTCGCTGCGCACCTGGAAGCGCGGATTGAGCGGCTGCGGCGGCGCCCGATCGCTCAGGATGGCCTCGCGAAACAGCTGCAGCAGCAGCTCGTTGAGCAGCGTGACGTCCATGATCGTGCGGTAATAGCGCTGCATGAGCTGCTCGACCGCGAGGGTGTAGGTGCCGTCCTCGTAGCCGAAGCTCTGGGCGAGCCTGATCTGATAGTCGAACAGCAACCGGTCTTCGTGCCGGCCCGTCAGATGGTGCAGGCCGAAGCGCACCTTCCAGAGAAACGACTGCGCCTGCTTGAGCCGTCGCAGCTCCGAGGGCGTCAGAAACCCGTGCGTGACGAGCTGGTCGAGCGACTCGGCGCCGAAGTGCCGCTTGGCGACCCAGGCGATGGTCTGGATATCGCGCAGACCACCGGGTCCGATCTTGACGTTCGGCTCGAGATTGTAGGCCGTGTCGTTGGCTTTAAGGCGCCGCTCCTGCTGCTCGCGCACTTTGGCTTCGAAGAATTCACGCACTGGCCAGATGCGATCGGGGGCGAGCGCGATGCGCATCTGCGCGAGCAGCTCGGCCGAGCCAGCCAGCCGCCGCGATTCCATCAGCGTCGTCATCACGCCGACGTCGGCGGCGCTCTCCTCGGCACATTCGGCCACGGTGCGCACGCTATGGCCGACCTCCAGGCCGGTGTCCCAAAGGAATGCGACCCATTGCTCGACGCTGACGCGCTCGCTCTCGCTGAGCGGCTCAGGCACCAGCACCAGAAAATCGATGTCGGAATGCGGATGCAGCTCGCCGCGCCCGTAGCCGCCCACGGCCACGAGGGCCAGGCGCGCCGCGAGGGCGGCCGGCAGGCGTTGCTGCCAGAGCGTGCGCAACAGTACGTCGGTAAAGCAGGCGCGTGCCCGCACCAGCCCCTCGACCGGCTCCTCCTCGACGAAGCGCGCCTGCAACTCATCCTGCGCCTGGCGCAGCAGGCTGCGGCAGGTCTCGATCTGCGCCGCCTCGCCGAGCAAGGATGGCAGAGCATTGAGCAGCGGCCAGTCGAGCGGTGCGCTTGACTGACTCGAAGCATCCTCGAGCACCGTGGAATCGGAAACCGCCATCAGCGCCTCAGTGCGCCGCACGTGGGCTTAAGGTCAACACCTCATGACCGTTGGCCGTGACGAGCACCATGTGCTCCCACTGCGCCGAGATCGAATGATCTTTTGTCACCACCGTCCAGCCGTCGGGCAACACGCGCACGAAGCGCTTGCCCGCGTTGATCATCGGCTCGATGGTGAAGACCATGCCGGCCTGGATCTCCAGCCCGGTGCCAGGCTCACCGTAATGCAGGATCTGCGGATCTTCGTGGTACACGCGTCCTATGCCGTGGCCGCAGTATTCGCGTACCACTGAGTAGCCCTCGGCCTCGGCCATGCTCTGGATCGCGTGCCCGATATCCCCCAGATGAGCTCCGGGCCGCACCAGCTCGATGGCGCGCCACATCGACTCCTTGCACACGTCGGTCAGACGCTGGCCGAGCACGCTGGGCTTGCCGACGAAGTACATGCGGCTGGTATCGCCGTGGTAGCCGTCCTTGATGATCGCAACGTCGATGTTGAGGATGTCTCCAGCCTTGAGCAGCCGTTCGTTCGGAATGCCGTGACAGACCACGTGATTGACCGAGGTGCAGATCGTTTTCGGGAAACCGCGGTAACCGACATTCGCCGGCACGGCTTTCTGCACGGTGACGATGTAGTCGTTGCAGATGCGATCGAGCTGATCGGTGCTCACTCCGGGGGCCACGTGCTCGCCGATCATATCCAGAACGTCAGCCGCCATGGCGCCGGCGACGCGCAATTTCTGCTGCTCCTCAGGCGTTTTGAGCGAGATCTGGGTCTGGCGCAGCATAGGGACTCTCGGGGTGCTCAAGCGTTGTTCGCCACGGGCACTTCATGGTATAAAGCGCGGCCTTTTTTGGCAACGCAATCCACACGCGCATCACGAACCTGTGACCGGGTGTCCCGAACGCAGCAGCGCTGCGGCGGGATCGTCATCAGGGATGCGCGGAGGCCATAACCCGAGCGAGGAGATTCATAGCATGCCCAGCGCGTCAATGCGACAGATGCTGGAGGCGGGCGTTCATTTTGGACACCAAACCCGCTTCTGGAACCCGAAGATGGAGCCCTATATCTTCGGTGAACGCAACAAGATCCACATCATCAATCTCGAGAAGACGCAGCCGCTGTTCGTCGAGGCGGCCACGTTCATCAAACAGACCGTCGCCGATGGCGGCACGGTGCTGTTCGTCGGCACCAAGCGCTCGGCGCGCGATGCGATTCAGCGCGAGGCCCAGCGTGCCGTGATGCCATATGTGAATCAGCGCTGGCTCGGCGGCATGCTGACCAATTTCAAGACTATTCGCGGCTCGATCAAGCGTCTGGCCGAATTGCAGGAAATGGCCGCCTCGGGCGCGCTGGACAAGCGCGGCAAGAAGGAGGCCACGCAATTGCGCCGCGAGATGATCAAGCTCGAGCGCAGCCTGGGCGGTATCAAGAGCATGGAGGCCCTGCCCGATGCGCTGTTCGTGATCGACGTCGGCCACGAGCACATCGCGATCCACGAGGCCAGGAAGCTGGGTATCCCGGTCGTGGCGGTGGTCGATACCAACTGCTCGCCCGAGGGCATCGAGCATGTGATTCCCGGCAACGATGATGCGATGCGCGCGATTGCGCTGTATGCGTCGGCGATTGCCGACGCGGTGCTTGAGGGCAAGTCCTCCGTGCCGCAGGTCGCGGTGGGCGAGGATGAATTCGTCGAGCTCGACGAAGAGGGCAATCCGCGCCGCAAGAGCGGACGGCCAGCGCGCGTTCGCACGACCGCCGCAGTGCGCAAGAAAGCACCTGCCCGGCGTCGGCCCGCCGTCGCACCGGCCGCGGTGACGCCGGCCGTGGAGGAGGCGGGACTCGAAAGCGAGCTTGATGAGATCGCCGAG
>JBEKWD010000218.1:0-5090 GCA_049513435.1 Steroidobacteraceae bacterium
ACCGGCGCGAATGCACAGGCGCAGCTCAGCGTCAACATCGGTGTCGCCCCCGCGTGTCCCTACGGTTATTACGACGTGGCTCCTTATGGCTGCGCTCCGGCCGGCTACTACGGCCCAGAGTGGTTTACCGGGGATGTGTTTATAGGCGCGGGTCCTTGGTTTCATGGCCCCAGCAATTTCCGCGGTAACGTCAATAATGCCTTCCACCCTGAGCATGGGTACAAGGGCGCGATGCCAAATCCCGGCGAGAAGCCTGAGGCGGCGAGGCGTGTCGATAAAGCACATTTCACCGGCAACGAAGAGCGCGACGGGCGTGGGCATGCAACCGAGATCAAGCGTTAGATAAGCGAATTCTCATGGGTTACGGAGAATCGCGGACGGCTGCGATTCCGTGCCACTACGCTGCACCCCGCGCATCGCACATAGGCGCAAATCACTCAATGAGGATTAAGCCGTCGTCGGCGTGGGTTTTGGCAGCCAGGCCAAGCGCGGCATCTGTTCGACATCGTACGGCGCAATCCTCAGGCTCGTGGTGTCATCCTCAGGTACCGAAACAGCAGGATCGACATGCCGCCGTCAGGAAAAGCTTTAACGTGAGATCGGAGATCGTCCCTGACGTGGCCGTCGCGAATCGCGCGACGCATCTGAATTCGGTTCCACTAATCAACACACGCTGGATTGCTCGCTGCAGACGTCTACTTCGTCCAGAGCCGCAGCCAACGCCAGATGCGAGCGCAGCAGTCCATACTTCCGTTTTACTGCAACGACTGCACGATTCGTTGCCGACAGATCATTTTACGCTCGACTGGCTGACGGAGAGCCTTCAAAAACGCTCTTTCGGCATGATCATGCTGTTGCTGGCCGTGGTTGCTATCGCTCCTGGCATCTCGATCGTCGCAGGACTGCTGCTGCTGATTCCGGCATACCAAATGAGCGCTGGTAGGTCCGCCGCCACTTTTCCACGCCTCATCTCGGCCCGCCCGCTCCCTACGCGGCATCTTGCCGCGCTGATGCAGCGAGCAGTTCCAGTGCTCAGGTATCTTGAGACAATCGTGCATCCACGCTGGGCTCGAGCGTTCGTCGCCGTCCGACCCATGGTAGGTGTCGTCATTGCTCTGCTCGATGCCTTCGTGGTGCTCGCTCCGATTCCGCTGACCCAAGTTCTACCTGCCCTCGTCATCGCTCTCATCGCGCTTGCCTATCTCGAGGAAGACGGTCTTCTACTTTCACTCGCATTGCTGGTGGCGCTCGTGTTGGTAGCTGCCGGTTCTGTCGCGGCATGGGAGTTGGTACGCGGCGCAAAATGGATCAGCACACTCTGATATCGATCATTAAGGGCACTATGAGTCGCGCGCTCGCGTAGGCTTGTCACAGAACGCTGGTCGCACAATCGCACCTTGTGTGTCATTGAAGAGCGCAGTTAGTATTCAGCGTGCGCTCGCACAGCTAATTTATGCGCGCCACGACTGATCGCAACGCAGCGGCCCTCGTCAGCAGAGCGCATTCTCCTTGCAATCGGGTATTGCCTACGCGCAGGACTGGAAGGTGAACTGGCCCGGGACGACATGGAGCGAGCTGGAGCTCGTTAGCCAGTACCACGAGAACGAGCGGGAAGCCGCGTCCAATGGGACGGTCATTCAACCCGGTGAGATCGTTGTATTTAGCACGCTGGCATTGCCAGCCACGGACTAGTCAACGCGAACGCAAAGCCAAATGTTGGTTAGTTTCTGCTCACAAGCGAAGGTACCTCCAGCTGCCGCGATGATTCGGGTATTTCTTGCCTACGCCCTGTCGGGCTTCGTCGCACTGGGTTACCAGGTGGTGTGGTTCCGGCTTTTCCCTGACTGGTTCGGTTCCACCAGCCTGAGCTTCGCCTTGGTCGTTTGTAATTTCATTGGGGGTCTCGGCGCGGGCTCACTGGCGAGTAGGCCGCTCACCAGGTGGATTACCCAGATTACAGGCATAGCGGATGCTTTGCGTCTCTATGGCCTCATCGAGTTGCTGGTCGCGCTGGCGGCCTCGCTGACCCCGCTCGCCGCTCACCTCCCCACGGATCTGTGGGGCAATTTTCCCTATCACCTGCACGATCGCATCTGGGTGCAGGATCTCGGGTATCGCTTTGGTCAACTGGCGGTAGCGGTGACCTGCGTATTCACGCCCTGTTTCTTCATGGGAGCGACGTTTCCGCTGCTCTCGCGGGGGTTGCTAGACGCCCCCAGAGGACAGCGCCTCCCGGCAGCCCTATATGGCTGGAATACATTCGGTGCGTGCGTGGGCGTGTTGGCGTGTCAATTTCTGCTGCTGCCGCTCATCGGCCACAGTTACACGTTCTGGCTGATGCTAGGCCTGAACCTCGGCATCGCGGGCCTCTTTTTACTCACCGGTCGTGGGGATCTGCCGGTGGCCTCGCTGACGCTGAACGCCGCCGGTCAGAACGTCAGTCAGAACACCGGTCATGCGGCCACCCCAACCTCTAGCACCTTTGCGTTGCTTCTAACGTGCGCGGTGCTGAGCGGCGTGCTTGCCGGCGCGCTTGAAGGAGATATGTTCAAGCGCATAAATCTCGTGGTTAGCAACGGCCCGGGCGCACTGGGCCCGGCTATCTCATTCTGGGCGATTCTGGGTATCTTTTTGTCCAGCACATTCGTTTGGCGTGCGACACGCCTTCGTCTTATACATATCAAGATCGCGTTCGCCTCCGCTGTGATCTATTACTACGCGGCATGGCGGCTGATGTATCCAATCGTCATTGGAAGGCTGGAGTCTCGATACAAACCCATCAACGCCGAGTTTGGGATGATTAACAACTTCCCTGATAGCGTCGCGGAGCTATTCGTTTTCGTCGGCGGCTGTGTATTCCTGCCCTATCTTCTGATTTCGCTCCTGCTGCCCTACGTATGCAATCAGGCGCAGATGCGTCGAATGCATTTGGGTCTTGCTTACGGGCTCAATACGGTCGCGTTCTGCATCGGCTTGATTGTTTTCACGTTGTTGGCCCCGCGGGTCAATATCTTCTATTCGCTGAAATTAATATGGGTGCTGATGAGCTGTGGTGTCGCTCTACTGTTCGCGCTGTCCGAGAGACGCGGGGTCAGCTGGTGGCAACCCGCAATTGCGGCGGCCGCATTCTTCGCGGGATGCATCGTCACGCCGGCGAAAGTCGATGCGAGCTACCTCATGCCCAATAGCATTCAGACCCGCTACCCGATTTCTGATGTGAGGAGCAACGGGACCGACACCAGCTTTGTCGTCACGGTACAAAACGGCGAATATCTGTTCTTTGGCAATACGTCCATGTCAGGCACGGACCTTCATTCCCAGATCTACATGCGGCTGATGGCGCATGTTCCGCTGTTGCTCCAGGACAATCCCGTCAGCGCGCTCGTGATCTGCTTCGGCGTTGGGAACACTGCCTCGGCGATCGCCACGCACGATAGTATTCACCATCTCGATGTTGTGGACTTGAACCGTAATGTGTTCGAGACAGCGCCGGAATTCGCGGGCACCAATTTCGAAGTCTACAAGGATCCGCGGGTAAGACTTATTAACGACGACGGCCGCAGTTTCCTGCGGCTGTCTCGGAATACTTATGATCTCATTACGAGCGAACCGCCGCCGCCGATGCAGGCGGGCGTATACCGACTGTATTCTCGCGAGTACTACCAGGATGTGTTGGCGCATCTGACACCGAGCGGGATGATGACCCAGTGGCTGCCGGTGTATCAGATGCCGGAGCAGGCGGCCGAAGAGGCGATCGCCACGTTTCTGGCGGTGTTTCCACACACATTGCTGTATTCGGGAATCGGTAGGGAACTCGTTCTTCTGGGCAGCAGCAAACCAATCGAGATCGACCGTCTCCGGCAGCGTTTCCCAGAGAGCGGTCCGGTGCGGGCGGATCTCGCCGCAATTTTCGTTGACACACCTGCAAAGCTAGGGGCCCGGATCGTGAGCACGGATGCAACGCTGCGTCGCGACTACCTCCGAGCTGAGACCATCAGTGATAAGTACAACGATCTGGAGCAAATGTTTTTGACGACGAAACCCGCCGCGGTCATCTATGATCCCCAGGAGGTGTTGGCGTGGCTGCGCGTCGAAGCGCCGGTGATGGCTGCCTCGGTCGCGCTTATCCTGAGCCGCCAAGACCGGGAGAAGTAGCTTTACCGGCATGTGCGAGGGCAATGACGGTGTTTTACATCGCGGTCGGGCAGGACGGGAGAGCTCCTTGAAATCCTCAACATTTTCGCTAGCTCGGCAGGCGCTGTTCGCGGTCATGCTCGGGACATGTATCGGTGTGGCGTTCGCTGCTGTGCCAAAAGAACAGAAGGCAATCGTCCAAACCGGCAACGGTGGTCCGGAAGTGCTCAAGTTACAGAACATACCTGTACTCGAGCCTGGCGAGGGTCAGGTATTGATTAGAGTGTACGCAGCCGCGGTGAATCCGACCGACTGGAAGGCGCGCACTGCCGGGCCGGGGTATGCGCCTATGGTCGGGGCTGTCATCCCGGGTAGGGACGTCGCCGGCGTCATCGAAAAGATCGGCAGCAATGTCGACACGCTGAAAGTGGGCGATCCGGTATTTGCCGTGATCTCGCGTAGCACGGGCGTTTTGAACGGGGGCTACTCGCAGTTTGCTGTGGCGGCCATCGCCGACGTGGTGCCGAAGCCACCGAGCACTACCTACGCAGAGGCGGCCGGTCTGGGCATTGCGACCCTCACCGGAGTGCGGGCCGTCAATGAGACAGAAGTGTCCCAAGGCGAGCGCGTGTTGATCACCGGAGTCGCCGGTGGCGTGGGCAGCGCGGCGGCGCAGGCAGCCAAGGCCCGAGGTGCTTACGTAATCGGCACCGCAACCGCGCAGCACAATGCCTACCTTAAATCCATCGGCGTCGATGAAGTGATTGACTATACCCAGGACAAATTCGAAGACAAGGTGAAGGACATGGACGTGGTCATCGACACGGTCGGCGGCGACACCGCAGAACGCGCACTGACCACGATCAAGAAAGATGTCCTGTATGTCAGTGTTGCGGCGCGCGGCCACGAACCGAAATGCGCCGCGGCGGGGGTCAAATGCATGAATCGCGACGCCG
>JBEKWD010000219.1:0-5087 GCA_049513435.1 Steroidobacteraceae bacterium
GGTAGACGATCAGTACCAGCGCCAACTGCACCAGCGGGCGTTGTTCTGAGGCCGGATTGAGCATCTCGATCGCGAGTACCGGCGGCTCGCGCGCGCCGTGAGCGACCTGCTCGAGCAGCACGTAGCCGTATTTGAACAGCCAGGACAGCAGGATCAGTTGCAAAGGCAGGCCGAGCAGTCCGGCGCGCATGCACAGCGCAAAGCCAATGCTCAGCACACCTATCAATATCAAACCGACTGGCCGCGCGGGCAACGCGAGGTAGCGCAGGAAGCTCCAGATGGACATGGTGCTCTCGCTCATCGGGCGCAGCCTAGCAGGACCCGATATGCTCGCCAGCGAGATGTTGAGGATGCAGAGCGTAGAGCGGGGATCGGCGCGATGGCGCTGAGCGCTACGATCTATGCCGTGACCGTGCGGCTGGCGGATGCCGACCGCAACGTTTACGAAACGCTGTCGCTGCGGGTGGCGCGTCACCCTTCCGAGAGCGCGGAGTATCTGCTCACGCGGGTGTTGGCATATTGCCTCGAATACACCTCGGGCATAGCGTTTTCCAAGGGCCTGTCAGATCCAGACGAACCAGCCGTCGTCGTGCGTGACATGACCGGAATGCTGCTGAGCTGGATTGAGGTCGGTGCGCCCGAAGCCGCGCGTTTGCACAAGGCCAGCAAGTCGGCACGGCGCGTTGTCGTCTATGTGCACCGTGATCTCGAGCCGTGGCTGGCGCGCCTCGGTCAGGAACGCATTCATCGCGCCGAGGCTCTGGAGATTGTCGCGCTGGATGCGAGCTTTCTGGCCGCCATGGTGAGTCGCCTCGAGCGACGCATGGAGTTCGACCTGTCGGTCAGTGATCGCACGCTCTATGTATCGCTTGGCGGCGAGACGCTGTGCTGCACACTCGAGGAGCGGCGCCTCGCGCGCTGAACTGACTCTAACGGCGGCTGCCGTGCCTAGAGCGTCTGGTGCAGCGATGCTTGATGCTCTTGGCTGCGCGAGTGCTCGCCGCGGGTCGATGCGATTCAAGCCACGCCTTGATGGAGGCGCGCGGCAATTCCCAGGCTTCAGCCGGCGCTCCCAGCAGACAATCGGCACAAAACTCGCGCGCCAGTGCGATCGCGCGCTGCGAGGTGACGCCAATGGATGCTCGGTAATCACGCTCGCGAGTCAGGAAGGTCAGCAGATTAATGGCTAGCGTCTCGAGCGCGATCGTTTGCACCGGCGTGACTGCCATCGCGATTGTCGGATCGAGCCAGATTCGCTGTGGGAAATTGAAATGCTGGCAACCACTGCGGTCGACGAAATAGCGAAAGTTGCCTGATGGGCTTCGCAGGTCAGCTGCTTGCCGCATCGTGGCTGTGGTCAACAGCTGCGCGGATCGTCGTGTCTGCCGGGCGGACCGGTGTGCGGCAGCGGACGGTATCATGGCAATTACTCCCAGTGCCTATACTGCTATCTTTATGGCATAACTATATGCCATAATTATGGCATATGCCAGAACAGCATAGGTCATGACCGAGACCGGCAAGGCCGCGTTGGCGCGCGCGGCGATGAGCGCGGTCGAACCGCTGGTCGAGCTGTTTCTGGAGCTCGGCATTACCAGCCCGGAGGCCGAAAGCCTGTTGCGCGGGGTCTTTGTTCATACCGCGCGCAAATGGCTTGCGAGCCAGAGCCGAAGCGAGGAGGCGCCGTCCGACGTTCGCGTATCCCTGGTGACCGGCGTGCATCGCAATTTCGTCCGGCGGATTCTGGCGGAGCCTCCCCGAATTGCAGCGGCACGAGAGCAGAAGGGCGGTGGGGCGAGCCGCCTGCTCGAGGCGTGGCATTCGGACCCGGCGTATCTCGATAGCAGCGGCAAACCGCGCGACCTGCCTGAGAGAGACCAGGAGCCCAGCTTTTATTCGCTAGCGGCCGCTTATCTGCCCGGTGCGGCACCCGGCGTGGTGCTGGAGGAGCTCAGGCGCGCCGGCCTCGTGCAGCTGCTCGCCGAGCATCGCGTACGCGTTCGCAGCCGTGCATACAAAACTCAGGGCATTAGCGTTGGGAACGTCGGCGAGATGGGAAGCCGTGCCCGGGAACTGCTCGAGACGCTGCGACACAATCTGCGCAACCCAGCCTCACCTTTGTTCTGCGAGACCGTCCAGGTGCTCAATATCGACGCCAGTCGCCTCTCTGCCGTGCGCAACATCATCAATCGCCGCGCGAGTACCTTCCTCACCGCGATGCAGAACGAGCTCGCCATCGAGGCAGAAAAGAGGAGCCCCGCGGGTCGTCGTAACCGCGTCAAAGTGGGACTAACCGTCTTCGAGACCGAGCGGCCCGGTAAGCGACAGGAATAGGAGAAGGGATCGTGACTACGAAATCAAACAGTCCGCGCCGCACGATCAAGCGGACGCGAGCGCATTGGCCTCAGGGCTCGGATGAAAAGGCGATGCGCGATGAGCTGGCGCGCGAACTGCTCGGTGTCTGTATGACGGCGTTACAGGCGTATGGGCTCGATCGGAGCAAGTTGATCGACTTGGCGGGGCAGGCTGCCCGCAATCTAGGTCAAACATTCAACTGCGCGACTGATGTATTAGCAGAAGCTCTACAGCTGGGAGAGGTAATTAGCAAATGGGGAGAGGATTCAGCATATCTTGATACCTCTGGTCGGCCTGCGGTTTTAAATGTCGGTGGCCGCAAGCCGTCCTTTGCGACCCTAGCTAATGAGTATTTTCCAAAACGCAGTGTTGCGGACATCATTAGCCTCGGATGTCGGGCACGCGTGATTGAAAAAGTAGGGTTCGACAAGGTGGCCCAGCTGAACAATATTGTGCTCTTTACGGGGAATTCGTTTCTCCAGCTAGCGCACTCAGTGAGAACTATTCGCTGGTTCTTGGCCACAGCCAATTTCAATAGGCGTGTAAATCCGCAGCATGTGGTCGGATGGCCCGATCGCGAAGCACATGTAGAGATCTCGGAGAAGGACTTCGCTGAATTCGTAAGGATCGTTCGACCGCAAATAAGCGGGTTAGTAGAGATGAGCAATCGTTGGCTCTGTAGACGCAGTGCCCGCTATAGAAGTCTGAAATTAAAAAGGCGTATGACTGGAATTCAGGTGTTTGTGTTCAGAGAATGAGCTACTAAGCGCTTAGTGTTATAAATCAATAATATATGTAATTAGTATGATAAATAACTCAAGATAGCTAGACGAAACTCACATGCATTAACCGCTGGTTTTCCTAGCTTTTACGCATTTCCGACCAGTGGCGCGAAATACCTTCGTGCGCGCCAAAACCCCCCTCATAAGCGACTTCTTCTTGTTGGCCTAAGGCCTTGCCCCGCCGTACGTTCTTGACATAACCCGACCCCCCAGATATTGTCAAACGTAACCGCATGGAATTGCGGATCGAAGCTGTTGACAGGGAGACAATCACGTGGGCGCGACGAGCGGCGACATGGAGCGAACTGCGCTTCTCGAGTCTATCGAGGAGCTGCTCCGGCCGTTGATGCGCACCGTCCTGAATTTCGGTCTCAATCAGGCCGATTTGGTGGACGTGGTTCGCGGTCTCTACATAAGTGCAATTCGAGATCAGTTAGTCGAACAGTCTCGTCCTGTAACGGTCGCCAGATTGGCACTCATGGCAGGAGTGACTCGGGGGGAGGCTGAGAACATCGTTGAAAATAGAAAGCGCCGAAGAACGGCTCGGGTCGAGAACACCACTCGTGTCGACCAGTTAGTGCGATTGCTCACCCTCTGGCACGACGACAATCGATTTAGCACACCCTACGGCGCTCCTCTCGATTTATCCCTGGCGCCCGAAGGCGCATTTAAAACCTTCGATGCCTTACTCGCGGCCTCATCTATTGAACTTGATAGAGAAGCAGTTCTCGACGAGCTAGTTGCTGCTGGCTGCATTGAGATTCACGAAGACAAGTTTGTTCGATGTGTCAATCGCGCGTTTATCCCAACCGGTGTGGACGTTTCTAGGATTTCGCGATTGGGGCGCTTTGTTGGCGCGTTGAATTCTACCTTCGCGCACAACTTGCTTCGCACTTCGGAAGAGCCCTCATATTTCGAGCGTGTGTTTGTTTCTGAGTCGCTGGTTGACCAGGCATATCGCGATCAACTGCTTGGGTATTTACGTGATGAGGGTCAACAGTTCCTAGATAAATTGTGTCGATGGTCGAATGAGAAAGAAGAGGTTCTGAAGGACGAAAACGGACGGCGATATGGAGTCGGCTTGTATTTCTATGAGGAAAACAAGTCATCCACCCCTGCCCATGAAGGGGATCTCGAACACGGAGGAACAGCTGGTTTAGGTGGAACGGCTACAGCGTGAATCTTCAAATAATGCACAGCATCACTCGATTGGCTCGGGAGCAAACAGTAAAGTGAAAATCTATCGAATATTGTCAGCGCTTGTAGTGGCGTTAGCAGCGGGGACAGCGTTTTCCGAAGATCAAAATTTGACCGGAACGGAACTTTTAATTTCCGGACCTGTAGAGAAGGTCGATGCAGCGCTTGGCACTGTCACAGTTTTTGGTCGAGAGATATCGACCAACAAAGCATCTCAGTTAGCCCCTGGTCAGATCGTCGATGTGTATGGTTCGCTGAAGAGTGATGGCTCGATGGCGGATACTGAGATCGATCCTACGCCTCAGTATGGCTCCGGAGGCGACCCTGTATTCATTAAGGGTGTTGTCACTGACGTGAACGCTCTACTAGGTCAAGCGCAGTTCGGCGGTACGACAGTCGATTATACGGCGCAGCTTGCGTCCGCTGAATTCACCTCACCCTCTGTCGGAGAGGTGCTTGCGGTGGATGGAACTCAACCTTTGGTCAAGGGCGTCATCCTCGCAAGTGAGATTGGGCCTGACGTTGTCCCCAAGGTGGCAAGCGTGCAAAGCCGGGGGTTCGCTAGCCTGAGTACGCGCGGCGGTGCTCGTAGCAGCCAGGGCATTCAGGGCGGCGGAGTTGGTAGCCAGGGTATTCAGGGCGGTGGCGTTGGTAGCCAAGGCATTCAGGGCGGTGGCGTTGGTAGCCAAGGCATTCAGGGCGGTGGCGTTGGTAGCCAAGGCATTCAGGGCGGTGGCGTTGGTAGCCAAGGCA
>JBEKWD010000220.1:0-8367 GCA_049513435.1 Steroidobacteraceae bacterium
TGCCACAGATCGTTGAGTCGGCCCACACCGCCAGTTGAGTCGTAGCCATAGCCGCCGAAGAGCCACAGGTTGCCGGAGGAGTCAGTCCAGGAGCTGGCCGAATAGCGCCCTCCTGGCACATTGCCGGCCGCGCCGATGCCCGGCGTGCCGTAGACGCCGCTGGCGTTGTCCGCATTTCCGCCGCTGACCCAGATCCACTGTCCGGTGCTCGGACTGTATTGCCACAGATCGTTCAGGTCCCCTGTAGTGCCGGTTGAGTCGTAGCCATCTCCCCCGAACAGCCAGAAGGTGCCGGACGAGTCGCTCCAGGAGCTGGACTCATAGCGCGCCCCCGGCGCGTTGCTGGCCGAAGCGGCACCCTGTGTGCCGTAGACCCCGCTGGCATTGACCGAATTCAAGCCCCCTTCCCAGGTCCACTGCCCATAAACACTGCACACCACTGTCACGTTGGTCACATTGGCGGTGAGCGTCCCGCTGGCGCCACCGGTTACCTCACACAGCTCTCCGATGGGTTGCGTCAGCACCGACACCGCGTAGCTGCTGCCCGAGGCAAAGGAGGTTGCAAAAACCCACGTGGTCGCGCCCTCCGAGACGGTCAAGGTGTTGCTGTCGTTGTAGATCAGCACCACGCTACTGGCATTCAAACCGCTGATCGAGCCGCCAACGGTGTAGCTGGAGCTCGAGCCGTTCGAGGAAGACTTGCCGCCGCAGGCTGCGAGCCCTAGCACGGCTGTGATCAGACAGACACCGCGTGCGGCAGCACGCAGCGTGAGGCGGCCGTTCGATTTCCCTCTCATGCCATTTCTCTCTGTCACAGGACCCCGGTGGCGGTGGCGGACATCAGGGGCTCTGCGTGAAGCGCCACAGGTCATTCAGGTCGTCTTGCACGTCGAATGCATCGAACCCGAAGCCCCCAAACAGCCAGAAATTGCCGCTGCTGTCGAGCCAGCCGGCTGCCTGTTGGCGTGCGCCGGGAGAGTTGCTACTGGCCGCGATGCCCTGCGTACCGTAGATCCCGTTGGCGCCCGTCGACGAGGAGCCCCCGATCCAGGTCCACACACCGGAGCTGAGGTTGTACTCCCACAGATCGTTCAGATTTCCGAGATTACCGACCTGAGAGTACCCGTAGCCCCCGAATAGCCAAAGATTGCCGGACTGATCTTTCCACGACACGGCGAAGACGCGCGCGCCCGGGCTGTTGCCAATGGCACCCGCGCGCTGTGTGCCATATACGCCCGCGGCATTCGGGCCGTCGGAGCCGCCGATCCACGTCCACTGGCCGCTGCCGGGGTTGTACTCCCACAGGTCGTTGTAATCCTGGGCCATGCCGCCCGGGTTCAAACCCAAACCGCCGAACAGCCAGACATCGCCGTTGGCATCTAACCAGGCGTTGCCGCCCATACGCGCACCGGGCACGTTGCCGGCGGCTGCGGTTCCTTGGCTGCCATACACGCCCGCGGCATTGGGCGTATTGGAGCCGCCGACCCAGGTCCACAGTCCAGTGGTCGAGTTGTAGCTCCAGAGATCGTTGAATGCAGCAAGATAGCCGCCATTCGTATTGAGCTGCACTCCACCAAACAGCCAGAACACCCCGGCGCTGTCCACCCAGCTGATTGCATCGGTACGCGCCGGCGGCAGATTGCTGGCGGCGGCCACACCCAGTGTGCCGTAGCTGCCGGCGTTGGCCGCAAAGCCTGTGCCGCCGACCCAGTTCCACAGCCCGGTGGTCGGGTTGTAGCTCCACAGATCGTTGAATTCCTCCCAGGTCTGAGCAACCAGGGTGTCGCCGCCGAACAGCCAGAGATTGCCCGCCGCATCGGTCCATTTTGCTGCGCCCTCGCGCGCGCCGGGATTATTGCCGGCGGCCGGCGTGCCTAGCGAAACGTACGAGGCTGCGGCGCCCACGGTGTCAGAACCGCCTTGCCATACCCACTGTCCCGAGGAGGCACCGTACTCCCAAAGATCATTGAGCATGCCAGCATTGCCGTTGCCGCCGAACAGCCAGAAATTACCGGCGGCATCGGTCCATGCGATGGGCTGCCGGCGCGCGCCGGGCGTATTGTTCACCGTCGCCGTGCCCTCCGTGCCATAGACGCCGGGGGCATTGACGTAGTCTGAGCCAGCGACCCACGCCCACACATCAGAGGCAGTCGAGCTCAAACTGCACGCGACGACGACATTCGTGACCGAAGCGCCGGCCGTACCGCTGCCGTTACTGACCGAGCAGACCTGGTTGGCCGGTTGCGTCGCGATGGTTACGTCATACGATGCATTCGGCTGCAACGTAACATCAAAAGTAAAAGCACCATTGTTCGAGAGCGAAAGGTTGTCGCCACCGTTGTTCAGCAGGACGATCGTTCCGGAAAGACCCGCGATGCTGCCGCCGATCGAATAGGTCAGCGGAACGGTAATGATGTTGGTATCCGAGTTTCCGTGGTGGCATCCCGACAAAACAGCGGCGAGTCCGATGACCGGCAGTGAAAGCAGATGGCGCATAGCAAAATCCGTCACGTCGGAATGGCGACCAAAAAGTCTGGAGGCAAATCACCGGTGCAGGGGGTGGCGGCTCCGAGCTCCGCGCATCCTCTTGCCCCAGCGGTTAGTGGGCGCCGCATGCCTGACGCCCGAGATCAATCCTAATGGCGCCTTGGTGGGTCTGGGCACCTGCCTGCGTAGTATCTATGTTCTTGCGCTCCGTCTGGCGCTGGCACTGCCCGCGTGACACTTGCGCAATAACGCCGCAGGTGCGAGATGTATGACCCGATGGTTCCTTGCCGGTTCCGTATCGGCCGCCTAAGCGGCTCACCCCCGCTACGAGCACACTCAGCCGGCGATAGCGTGCTAACTGATCTGGGCGACTTCCTCTGCCGTCACCCCTATCTGCCTTCTTACTCATTATATATATCGCCCGATCAAGCGCTGAAATACCGGCCCACTCTTTATTTCCGCGCCCTCTTCTGCTAATGCCGCTGCGGCCGCGCAGTTGCCTGCACGCCTTTTAGAGAACATAAGCCTATGATCTATAACGTCCTCCACGAGTCGTGACTTGGGCAGTCGTTGGCTCACTAGGCTAGGCTCACTCGATGGCGACGAGTGAGACGATGCGTCATCCCGCAGGGATTGAAAGCAAGTGAACCGCATTGACCGCGAAGGCAATCGGTCGCCTTGGGCCGATCGGCTCCGAATCCTTTGGACTCGCCTCAAAGAGCATCCGCTTGCACGAGTCGGTCCCGGTCTAATCACGGGAGTGGCTGACGACGATCCAAGTGGGATCGCCACCTATTCCCAAGCCGGCGCGCAGTTCGGCCTGAACATGTTGTGGGCGATGCCACTGGCCTTTCCATTGATGGCGGCGATCCAGTCCATGTGCGCGCGCATCGGTCGGGTCACCGGTAAGGGTCTTGCCGCCAACATCAAAGTCGCATTCCCGGCGTGGGTGCTCAAGGGTGTCGTGGCGCTGCTGCTCATCGCGAACATCCTGAATATCGCCGCCGATCTTGCCGCCATGGGGGAAGTGGCTGAGCTTGTCAGTGGCATAAATCGACATCTGATGACGGTGTGCTTTGTGCTGGGTACTTTGCTGCTGCAGGTGTTCATCCCTTATCACCGCTATGTCTCCTTCTTGAAGTGGTTGACGCTCTCCCTGCTGGCGTACGCGGCAGTGCTCTTCACGGTTCACGTACCCTGGGGTCAAGTGGCGCTGCGCACGGTGTGGCCTCAGTTCAAATGGAATTCCGCAGCCGCCACGGTCGTGGTCGGCGTTTTCGGCACCACCATAAGCCCCTATCTATTTTTCTGGCAGGCGTCCGAAGAAGTTGAGGAGATGCACAAGGGGCGCGACGTTGCACCCCTCATCAGCGATCGGCACCTGGCGCAGACGGAACTGCGCCGGATCCGCTGGGACACGTGGAGCGGAATGTTTTACTCCGACCTTAGCGCGTACTTCATCATTCTGGCGACCGCCGTCACGCTCAATCGGGCAGGTATCACAGACATCACAACTGCGGCGCAGGCGGCAAGTGCACTGCGCCCGCTGGCCGGCCACTTTGCCTTCTTACTATTCGCGTTGGGCATTCTTGCCGTCGGATTCATCGGCGTGCCGGTACTTGCTGGTTCCGGTGCCTACGCTCTATCCGAGGCCGCGGGCTGGAACTGGGGTCTGGAACGCAAAGCGACCGATGCGCGCGGATTCTACGGCGTCATTGCCGTCAGCGTGCTCGCCGCGCTCGTGATCCAGTATTCACCAATCAGGCCGATGAAGGCCTTATTCTGGAGCGCCGTCATCAACGGCATCGTGGCCGTGCCGCTCATGGTGGCAATCATTCTTTTGGTCTCGAAGAAATCCATAATGGGACCTTATGTCGCGAGTCGACCAATCATCGTACTCGGCTGGATCACAACCGCGATCATGGGCCTAGCAGCGGCTTGGATGTTGATTCCCGGCTAGCGCTCAACCCGCTTGGGTGCGGCTTTTGCTGCCTCTCCTCGGATCTGCGCTTCCGCCGACAGCCAGTTCTGGACTGCTGCGCCTTCCCTATGACCTCCTTGCTCGTAGAGTTCATAAGCTCGATCCGCGATGCGTGCAGCCAAATCAGTCGGTGTACTGACTTTCGCCTCCAGTTTGGGTTTGGCTGCTCCGCGCTCGGCACCAAGATGCGCAAATACTGGAATCTTCACTAAATCCAAGATCAGCGCGAAAACGGCGGCCGCTACCAGGGCGCCGCCTACGAGCCAGTACGGTAGCGCCGTCATTGCGATTCCGCGGATGGCCAATGTTGAGGCGATCGCGATATCGACACCGGACGAGACTGCCAGCCAGAGACTTGGACGCGGGCCCCACAAGTGCCGGCGTTCGCGAATGGCATAGATACTCGCCTGGCCGCCGAACACCAGCGTGACGAATGTCAAGGTTCGCAGCGCCTCGATTTGCAGATTCATGCGAAATTTGCCCACGGCCAGCACGCCGGTGCAGAAGGCCAGCAGGCACACACCCATGGTCACTCCGGCGATTGTCAAGCTACCGATGCGCCACCTATTGGGCGTCGCGGACATCAGCAGAGGAGTCAGGATCGCCTGGCCTGTCATGATCAGGCCGGCGATCAGGAACAGCACGGTCACGATCTTCTTGATAATGGAATTCAACGTATAGGTCTGGATACGCTGGAAGGTTGTGCGCCCTTCCTTGACCGCGGCGACGATTCCAGCGAGCCCCGCTTCGGTCAGCACCATGCCGGCGGCGGATTTGGCGACGTCGGTTGCAGTGGAGACCGCGATACCGAACTGCGCTTGGCGCAGCGCTGGCGCATCATTTGCGCCATCCCCACACATCGCGACGATGTGGCCGCCCTTTTGGAATGCCTTGACGAGCTTGTACTTGTCCTCCGGCAGCACGCCAGCGAAGATCGCGAATTGCTCAGGATGCACGCTGTCAGGAATCGGCCCAGGTGGACAGAGAGCGCCATTCAGTCCTACCGCTCGCGCCACGATGACAGCGGTTGCCGGCGCGTCTCCCGTGACCATCACGGTGCGCACACCTAATCCATTCAATTCCTGGACCAGCGCCGCAGAGTCTTTGCGAGGAGGATCGCTCAGAGCGATGAGCCCGACCAGGCTCATCGTCGAGGCTCCGGCCGCGACCGCCAGGACGCGCAAACCCTGCTCCTCGAGCTCTTTCGCGGCTTGCGCCGCTGCCGGTGAATTGGCTGTCAGGCCGATGACCGAGGCAAAGGCGCCCTTCACGATCCGTAGCGTTGCCCCGCTCGAGTCTGTCGCGCTCGCCTCAGACATCTTGTTGACCGGATCAAACGGCACGAATGTCACGAGCTTGGGCGCATCGGAGATTGTCTTGGCCGCCGCGGCGGCGCGAATCGCGCCATCGACTGGATCTTGTCCACCGTCAGAGCTGGCCAGAGCCGCCAGCGTCAGGGCACGCGCCTCATCGAAACCAGCCATGGCATGAACGCTCGTCACCGTCAGCGCGTTGCGGGTCAGCGTTCCAGTCTTATCGGCACACAACACATCCGTCGTTCCGGCTTCATCCACGGCGGACAGGCGAGTGGGCAACACGCCTAGCTTCGCCAGGGCCCGCGCGCCCAGCGCCGATGCAAGAGTGAAGGTGGCTGGTAGCGCGACCGGAATCGATGCCAGTATCGCCGTTAAAACCAGGGGCACGATCTCGGCCAACGGCATCTTGAGAGAATAGGCGTAGCCCACGAGCATGATGATGATGAGGCCGTTGAACACGGCGAGATTGCGCACCACTCGCAAAACAGCTTTCTGCTGCGAGCTAACGACGTGAGCGGTGCGCACGAGCTCTGCGGTGCGGCCGAATTTTGTGCGCACTCCCGTTGCAGTGACATCTGCTATTGCCTCGCCGCGACGTACCAGTGCGCCGGCGAATGTCTGAACGCCCGCACCAGCTTCGATGGGAACCGACTCACCAGTGAGCATGGATTGATCGAGCAAAACTTCGCCCGCGCTGAGTGTCACATCCGCCGCGACCACGCCACCGAGTGATAGTTTCACCAGATCGCCCACCACTAACTCGGCGGCGGGGATGGTCTTCCAGACGCCGTCGCGTCGCACGGACGCATTCAGCGCGAGCCGCGACTTCAGAGCGGCGAGGGTTGCCTGGGCGCGGCTCTCCTGCAACAAACCCAGGAGCGCATTGAACGCCAACAGAGCGGCAATGATGGCGGCCTCAACGTACTTGCCGAGCACCAGTTCGAGCACGATCGCCGATTCGAGCATCCATGGCACGGGTGCCCAGAATTTGTGCAGCGCGCGGCGCAACGGATGCAGCGTCGTATCGGGCATTGCGTTCGGGCCATCTTTTTGCAGCCGACGGCGCGCTTCCTCGCTCGACAGACCAGTTCCTGTTGCATCCCGGGCCGGCGTTACGGGTTTTGAGGGAGATGCGCTTATTGCCGGCAGTGAATTCGGTGTGGCCATAGTTACCCTACGCGCACTTGTGAGCCCGGTAGCCGCTACGTCGGTGATGCGTGTAGGGCGGTCGGTACGTCAGGCGGACAGTAAGGGAGACTACGCATCGATATGCGCGCGGGTTCGATGACCAGTCCTGCGTGCGCCCCGCATATTGGGCAACCGGCGCACCTCTCGCCTCTGCGCAGGCTCCTGGTCACTCTCTGGGCGCAGCCAATGTCAAACTTTAACTTGAACCTGCGCCCGCTACTGTTCGATAGCGCACAGAGCCTCGAAGCGCCTTCAGTCCAGGAACTTCCACGTGCGCGCTCCGTCGAGATGACGGATACGAACGCCCTTGGCATCGCATGCACCGTATATTGCGCCTGCCCCAGAGATACGATGACATCGCGGCGCGTGCACCACGGATCCGAACATCCGCTGCCTGGTAATAAGCCCAGAGCGCCCCATAGCGTCGGCAGATCGAACAATTGCAATCCGTCAGCCGACGAGGTTTCCGAGGTATGGCGATCTTGACAGACCCGCAATGGCAAGAGGCTTCAATCATTCTCGCCCGCAACGCGCCCGCGCGATAGTCGCCTAACCGGGATTGACGTAGGTCGTCTTGACGGTGGTGTAGAACTCGACGGCGTAGCGGCCCTGTTCGCGCGGCCCGTAACTCGATGCCTTGCGACCGCCGAATGGCACGTGATAATCCACGCCGGCTGTGGGCAGATTGATCATGACCATGCCGGCCTGCGAGTTGCGCTTGAAATGACTGGCCAGCTTCAGGGAGCTCGTACAAACGCCGGCGCAAATCCCAAATGGCGTGTCGTTGGCGCAAGCCAGTGCTTCCTCGTAGCTGTTCACGGCGATGACACCGGCCACGGGCCCGAATACCTCATCGCGATTGAGCGTCATGTCGGAGCTCGTATCGGTGAACAGTGCCGGCGCAAGATAAAAACCGTTTTTCGAGCGCTTCAGCCGCTCGCCCCCCTGCGTTAATTTAGCCCCCTGCTCGCGCGCCTGCTCGATATAGCGCAGGTCCTGGTCGAGTTGGCGCTGATCGACGACTGGGCCGATGGTTGTGCCGGGTGTACGAGCATCGTCTATAACCTGCTTTTTCAGAGCTTCAGACAGTGCGGTAACGAAACGATCGTGTATGCCCTTCTGCACGATCAAGCGTGACGAAGCCGTGCAACGCTGTCCAGTGCTCATGAAGCTGCCATCCAATGCAACGCGTACCGCGATCTCCAAGTCAGCATCATCCAATATGACCAGTGGATTCTTCCCGCCCATTTCCAGTTGCAGTTTGGTCTGATGCTTGGCGGCGTCGGTGAGTAGTTGCTGGCCGGTGCGCAGCGAGCCGGTAAAGCTGATCGCATCCACTCCCGGCCCCGTCAGCACGGGACCGAGCTTGGAACCCGAGCCCATGACGAGGTTGAA
>JBEKWD010000221.1:0-5032 GCA_049513435.1 Steroidobacteraceae bacterium
GGGGCCGGCTGCAGCTCGAGCAAAGCGCCTGGTCGACCTACGCCTTTGTCGAGCGCGTCGCCAGCGAGCGCCTGCACATGACTATCCCGGATTCGCGCGACATCGAGATCCTCTCACCATGAGGCCACTGCGGCCATGAAGCTCTGGGCAGCGCTGCGCGGTCGATCCGGCGCGCTCGCTCGCTCGCCGCGCGGTGTGCGCACGAGTTACGGCGCGAGCCGCCCGGCGGCGCGCTCAGCACCGCATTCGTTTCGCCTGCGCCTATTGCTGTTGTTCAGCCTCCTGGTGGCCGCTGCGGGCGCATTGGTCGGCCGTGCGGTGGATCTGCAATTGGTCGATCACGGCTTCCTGGCGCAACAAGGCGATGCGCGCTTCGCACGCCTGGCGGCGATCGTGGCTCATCGCGGCAATATCACGGACCGCAACAGCGAGCCGCTGGCGGTCAGCACGCCGGTGGATTCGATCTGGGTCAATCCGCACGAGCTCGCCGGCAACCTGGATCAATTGCCGCGTCTGGCGAGCGCGCTGGGCGCGGACCGTCAAGCGCTGCTGCGCCACGTCAGCAGCAACATGGAGCGCGAGTTCCTCTATGTGGCGCGCGGACTGCAGCCCGGTGACGCCAGCCGCGTCAGGGCGCTGAACCTGCCGGGCGTGAACTTTGCGCGTGAGTACCGGCGCTACTATCCGGCCGGCGAAGTCACCGGCCACGTGCTCGGCTTTACCAGCATCGACGATATCGGACAGGAAGGCGCGGAGCTGGCCTTCGACAACTGGCTCGCCGGCGAAGACGGCGCCAAGCGGGTGATCCAGGACAGCAAGGGCCGCAAGGTCGAGGACATCGAGAGTATCCGGCCGGTGCGGCCGGGGCGCGATCTGAGCCTGAGTCTGGACCTGCGCATCCAGTACCTGGCCTACCGGGAGCTCAAGAGCGCCATACTCGAGAATCGCGCGCGCGCCGGCTCGGTGGTCGTGATCGACATCGATACCGGCGAGGTGCTGGCTATGGTCAATCAGCCGGCCTACAACCCGAACGATCGCGCACAGCTCATGGCAGCGGCCTATCGCAACCGCGCCGTGACGGATCTGTTCGAACCCGGCTCGAGCATCAAGCCATTCGTAGTCGCCGCGGCGCTGGCCTCCGGCAAGTTCACGGCCAATAGCGTCATCGACACCAATCCGGGTTTCATTCAGATCGGCTCGACCACCTTTCCGGACGAGCACAATCTGGGCGTCATCGGTCTGGCGACGATATTGGCCAAGTCCTCCAATGTCGGCATGGCCAAGCTCGCGCTGCAACTCGAGCCGCAGCAGATCTGGAGCACTTTGAACCGCTTTGGCTTCGGTCAGGTCACCAATGGCGGTTTTCCGGGTGAGTCGGCCGGCGTGTTCTCAAATTATTCGCACTGGCGTGCGATCAGCATTGCGACGCTCTCACATGGCTACGGCATTTCGGTCACGCCGTTGCAGCTGGCGCAGGCCTACGCGGCGATCGGCGCGCTCGGCGTGCGCCGCCCGGTCTCGATGCTGCGCGTGGAGGCGCCGCCGGCCAGCGAGCGCATTCTCGACCGCAACGTGTGCCGTGAGCTGCTGGGGTTACTCGAGAACGTCACGACGCAGGAAGGCGCCACGGGCGTGCGCGCGAGGATCCAGGGCTACCGCGTCGCCGGCAAAACCGGCACAGCCTGGAAGTCGAGCAACGGCACTTATTCGAAAGATCGCTATACCTCGGTCTTCGCCGGCGTGGTGCCTGCTTCCAATCCGCGCCTCGCGGCCGTGGTCGTGATCGATGAGCCGACAGCCGGAAAATACATGGGCGGCGACGTATCCGCCCCGGTCTTCTCCGCCGTGCTCGGCGGCGCACTACGGCTCATGGGCGTCGCACCGGACGACATGAGCGCACCGCTCGCGCCATTGAGCACGGCGCAGACGGTGGCGCGCCGATGAGCGGCGCGCCCGTGCGGAGCTGGCGGCCACTCAAAGCCGTGCTCGGCGGGCTTGTCGACGTGCCCTCGGATCTGGAAGTCTCCGATCTGACCCAGGACAGCCGCAGCGTCACGCCCGGCTCGGCCTTTCTGGCCTGCCGCGGCCGCAGGCATCACGGCGTGGAATTCGCGCCGGCGGCGGCGGCGGCCGGCGCGCGCGCGATACTCTGGGAGCCGGCACCGGGTGTATCGGCCCCGAGCGTCGATGCCTCGATCGTGGTGCGGGCCGTACCGAATCTGCACGCGCAACTCGGCTACATCGCCGATCGTTTCTTCGATGCGCCGTCGGCCAGCCTCACGGTGGCCGGGATTACCGGCACCAACGGCAAGACGACCTGTGCGTGGCTGCTGGCGCAGGCGCTCGAGCGCAGCGGCCGGCGCGCGGCGTACATCGGCACACTCGGCGGTGGCGAGATCGGCGCCTTGCAGGAGCTGGGCGTCACGACGCCCGATGCGGTGTCGCTGCACCGGCTGCTCGCGCAGCTGCGCGCAGCCGGCGTCGGTGCCGTGGCCATGGAGGTCTCCTCGCACGCGCTGGATCAGGATCGATGCGCCGGTGTGCGCTTTCACACCGCGGTATTCACCAACCTGACGCGCGATCACCTCGACTACCACGCGGATATGTCTAGCTACGCGGCCGCCAAGGCACGGCTGCTCGATTGGTCGACGCTCGCGGCGCGCGTGATCAATGTCGATGATCTGTTCGGCCGTGAGCTCGCGCAGCACGCTGTGCGCAGCACCCGCGCGGCACTGCTGTTTCAGACCTCGCAGCACCCGCCCGCCCGCCTGGCGCACCAGAGCGACTATGTCTGCGCCGGCGCCGTGCGCGCCACTGGCGCCGGGCTTGAGATCGAGATTCAAAGCAGTCGCGGCGCGGCCGTGTTGTCCAGCCCGCTGATCGGCGACTTCAACGTCGATAACCTGCTCAGTGTACTGGCGGTACTGCTGGCCTGGGACATGCCGCTCGCGGCCGCCTGCTCGGCGCTCTCGCAGATCGCGCCGCCGCCAGGACGCATGCAGCCCGAAGGCGGCGGCCACTGTCCGCTCGTGCTGATCGATTACGCGCATACGCCTGATGCACTGGCCAAGGCGCTGCATGCCGCGCGCGAGCATTGCCGCGGCAGGCTGACTGTCGTGTTTGGCTGCGGCGGGGAGCGCGATGCGGGCAAGCGCAGCGAGATGGGGCGCGTAGCGGCCGAAGGCGCCGATGAGCTCATCGTCACCGACGACAATCCGCGCGGCGAGGATCCGCAAGCCATCGTCGCGGCGATCATGCAAGGCATTCAGGCCGCCGGCGCTAGTGCGCGTGCGCGCCTGATCCACGATCGCGCGCGAGCGATCAGCAGTGCGCTCGAGCAGGCCAGCGCCGGTGACGTGGTGCTCGTGGCCGGCAAAGGGCACGAGCCTTTTCAGATCGTCGGCCGCGAGCGGCGCGCGTTCGATGATGCGAGCGCGGTCCGGGCGGCGCTTGCGCTCTGGCGCGCCCCTGGGCGTCGCGCATGATGCAGTCCGCCATCATCGGCAGCCTCGCGCAGTTTGCCGCCGCCTGCCATGGCCGGCTCAACGGCGCGGACCGCGACTTTCACGAGATCGAGATCGACACGCGCAAGCTGGTGCCCGGTAATCTGTTTGCGGCGCTGCGCGGTGCGCACACCGATGGGCACAACTTTGTCGGCGCTGCGGCCGCCGCGGGCGCGGCCGGTGCGCTGGTGCAGCGGCTCAGCGATGCACCGCTCGCGCAGATCCTCGTCGTCGATGTCGAGAGCGCCCTCGCGCATGCCGCACGCAGCGCGCGCGCGAAATTCACCGGACCCGTGATTGGTATCGCCGGCAGCAACGGCAAGACCACCGTCAAGGAGATGCTGGCCGCCATACTCTCGCAGCGTGGCCCCTGTCTGGCTACGCGCGGCAATCTGAACAATCAGCTCGGCGTGCCGCTGACGCTGTTGCGTCTGGATGCGAGCCACCGTAGCGCCGTCATCGAGATGGGGGCCAATCGCCGCGGCGATATCGAACATCTGGTGCGCATTGCGCGCCCCGACATCGGCCTGATCACCAATGCCGGCGCCGAGCATCTGGAAGGCTTCGGCTCGCTCGAGGGCGCAGCCCGCGCCGAAGGCGAGATCGTCAGCTCTCTGAGCGCCAGCGGCGTCGCGGTCATTAACGCGGACGACGCCTACGCCGCGCTGTGGCGCGCGAGCACGGCTGCGCGCCTGTGCACATTCGCGCTGCACGCCGAGGCGGACTACCGCGCGGAAGGCTTGCAGTTCGAGGTTGGCGAGCAGGGCTTCTGCAGCCGTTTTCGCCTCTGCAGCCGCGCCGGCTCGGTCGCGGTCACGCTGGCGCTGGCCGGTCGCCACAATGTCTACAATGCATTGGCAGCCGCCGCGGCCGCGGCGAGCGCCGGCGCGAGCCTGGAGCAAATCGCATCGGGCCTGGCGGCGATGCGCGCGGTCAGAGGACGGCTGCAGTTTCATCGCACCCGCCATGGCGCGTGGCTCATCGATGATTCCTACAACGCCAACCCGAGCTCGGCGCGCGCCGCGCTCGAAGTGCTCGCTGAGCTGCCCGGTCGCCGCTGGCTGGTGCTCGGTGACATGGCCGAGCTCGGCGAGTTTGCCGAGGCGAGCCACTACGAGATCGGCGAGCTCGCGCGCGCGCAGGGCATCGAGCGGCTCTTCAGCCTCGGTTCCCTCGCGGCACTGGCCTCCGCGCGCTTCGGCGCCGGTGCCAGCCACTACGAGGACGTCGGCGCGCTCACGCGCGCGCTGGACGCCGAACTGAGCGCCGATATACGACTGCTGATCAAAGGCTCGCGCGTCAATCGCCTCGAGCGCGTGGTCGAGGCCATCGCGATCCCGCCGCACGCGCGCAAGGCGGGCTGATCGATGCTTTACTGGATCGCCAAATTGCTGGCCGTGCACCACACGGCGTTTCACGCCTTCTCTTACCTGACTTTGCGCGCGATTCTCGCGGTTATGTCGGCGCTGAGCCTCGCGCTGCTGCTGGGGCCGGTGATGATCTCGCGCCTCTCGCGCTATCAGATCGGC
>JBEKWD010000222.1:0-5013 GCA_049513435.1 Steroidobacteraceae bacterium
CGTTCAACGCGCGGCTGCGCGAGCGGCCCGCGAGCAGCACCGATAACTCGCGTCCGGCGGCGGCTCGTCCGAGCGCGGCGCTCACCCAGCCGTGCAATTCCGTCGCTCGCGGCAGCCAGCCCGTGCGCACGACGCGCCGCACACTCAGCGCCAGCGGTTGCAGCGACGCCGCGCGCCGCGTCGCGGGCGCTCGCTTGCTCACGGGCCCTCGGCGCGATCGTGCGATTCATAAGCCTGCACGATCCGCTGGACCAGCGGGTGGCGCACGACGTCGCCGGCGTCGAACAATGTGAAGGCGACGCCCGCGACTCCACGCAGAACCAACAGCGCGTGCTGCAGGCCCGACATGCGCCCGCTCGGCAGATCCGTTTGCGTCAGATCGCCGGTCACGACGGCGCGTGAACCGAAGCCGATGCGCGTCAGGAACATTTTCATCTGCTCGATGGTGCTGTTTTGAGCTTCATCGAGAATGATGAAGGATTCATTCAGCGAGCGGCCGCGCATGAAGGCCAGCGGTGCGACCTCGATCGAGTTGCGCTCGATGAAGCGCGCGACACGGTCGTAGCCCATCATTTCGTAGAGCGCGTCGTACATCGGCCGCAGATACGGATCGACCTTCTGCGCCATGTCGCCAGGCAGAAAGCCGAGCCGCTCGCCGGCCTCCACCGCCGGCCGTACCAGCACGATGCGGCGCACGCGCTCGGCCAGCAACGCCTCGACCGCGCAGGCGACCGCCAGATAGGTCTTGCCGGTGCCCGCCGGGCCGATGCCAAAGCTCAGGTCATGCTGGCGGATATGCGCCAGGTATTCGCGCTGGTGCGAGCCGCGCGCACGAATTGTCTCGCGCCGGCCCTCAGCGCCGGAGTCCGAGTCACCGGCCGCGCCGCGCTGGTGGCGCACGGCGACGATATTCACGCTCTGCTCATGATCCGCGCCGCCACCGTTGGCATGTTCGACCAGACACAGATGAACTTGCTCGGTCGTGAGCTCGTGATGGCGGGCCTGCGCGAACAGATCCTTGAGCACCAGCTCGGTGGAGGCGGCATGCGCGCCATGCACGCGAAAGGCATGGCCGCGGCGGCGGATCTGCACGCCCAGGCGGGATTCGACGAGACGCAGATTCGCATCGAGCGGACCGCACAGGCTCGCCAGACGCGCGTTGTCCGCGGGCTCAAGAGCAAATTCGTGTGCAGCGGCGGCGCCCGGGGTCACGCGGCTTCAGGCTCCTGCCATAGGACGGGCCGGCCGCGCAGTGAATGCGGCCGCGCCTCGGTGATCAGCACGTCGACGAAGCGCTGCAATAGCGAGGCGGGGCCGGCGAAGTTGACCCAGCGGTTATTTTCGGTTCGTCCGGCCAGCTCGCCCTGCCCCTTCTTTGCGCCGCGCTCGACCAGCACGCGCTGCACGCTGCCGACCATGGCTGCGCTGATGCGCAGCGACTGCGCATCGAGCTGTGCCTGCAAGCGGGCCAGGCGCTGTTGCCTGATCGCCAGCGTCAGCTCATCAGGCAGTGCGGCCGCCGGCGTGCCCGGCCGTCGGCTGTAGAGAAAACAAAACGATTGATCGAAGCCGACCTCGGCCACAAGAGTGAGCGTCGCCTCGAAATCACGCTCGCTCTCGCCGGGAAAGCCGACGATCAGATCGGTAGAGATCGCGATATTCGGTCGCACCTCGCGCAGCCGGCGGATGCGTTCCTTGTACTGCAGCGTCGTGTAGCCGCGCTTCATGAGCGAGAGGATGCGATCCGAGCCACTCTGCACCGGCAAGTGCAGGTGATCGGCCAGTTGCGGCAGGCTCGCGTAGGCTTCGATGAGGCTGTCGCTGAATTCCAGCGGGTGCGAGGTCGTAAAGCGAATGCGCTCTATGCCCGTCACCGTGGCGACATGATGCAGCAGCGTGGACAGATCGACCGTGGCCCCATCGGCCATGGCCCCGGCGTAGCCATTGACGTTCTGGCCGAGCAGCACAATCTCCTTGACCCCTTGCCGCGCGAGCACACGCACTTCCTCGAGCACGGACTCGAATGGGCGGCTCATCTCCTCGCCGCGCGTGTAGGGCACAACGCAGAAGCTGCAGTACTTGCTGCAACCCTCCATGACGGAGACGTAGGCACGAGCGCCCTCGGCGCGCGGTGCGGGCAGAGCGTCGAATTTTTCCATCTCGGGAAAGCTCACGTCGACCACGCTGCGGCCCCGTGAGCGCACGGCATCGATCATCTGCGGCAGCCTGTGGATCGTCTGCGGGCCGAACACCAGGTCGACGAACGGCGCCCGCGCCAGGATGGCATCGCCCTCCTGGCTCGCAACGCAGCCCCCGACGCCCAGGATCAGGCCCGGATGCTGCGCCTTGAGATCGCGCCACTCCCCGAGCAGCGAGTAGACCTTCTCCTGCGCCTTCTCACGCACCGAGCAGGTATTCATCAGCAGCAGATCGGCTCGCTGCGCATCGTCGCTCTGGATCATGCCCAGGTCCGAACGCAGTACGTCCGCCATGCGCGCGGAGTCGTACTCGTTCATTTGACAACCGTAGGTCTTGATGTAGTAGCGGCCAGCCATGCACTGATGCGATCGAAGCGCGCAGGGGAGCGAGTTTACGCGTAACCGGCAACGCGGCGGGCAGCGCAGGATCTATTCTTATTATAGATCTTTAAAATCAGGTACTTGTGATTTAACAGTAGCGGCTTCGGGGGTCGATCTCAAAACGGAATATCGTCGTCGAATTCATCTCGCGTCGCCCCGGCACCGGCGGCCCCGGCCGGCGCATGATCGGCCGCTTCCGCGCGCGGCGCCTCGGGGTAGCGCTCGGCGCCAGCGCCAGCCCCCGCGCTGGCCGCGCCACCGGCACCACCTCGGCCGCCCAGCATCTGCATCTCATTGCCGACGATTTCGGTCGTGTAACGGTCGCGGCCTTCCTTGTCCTGCCACTTGCGGGTACGCAATCTGCCCTCAATATAGACCTGAGAGCCCTTGCGCAGGTATTCGGCCGCGATCTCGCCGAGGCGGCCAAAGAGGGCCACGTTGTGCCACTCAGTGCGCTCCTGCTGCTCGCCTGACTGCTTGTCCTTCCAGCTCTCGGTGGTTGCAAGCCGCAGATTGGCCACGGTCATGCCCGAGGGCATCGCGCGGGTCTCCGGGTCGGCGCCCAGGTGACCGATGAGGATGACTTTATTGATGCCCCGAGCCATGTGCGTGCCCTCGCGCGAGCCTGATCAAGCGAGCCCCATTGTAGTGTCTTTGGGCGTATGACGTCGCAGCGTTTATAGTGGTTGTTTGTCCTTTTGCATCATCGGAACTCCCGTCTCATGCAGACCATCCGCATCCGCGGCGCCCGCACGCACAATCTGGCGAACATCGACCTCGACCTGCCGCGCGAGCGGCTCATCGTGATCACCGGTCTGTCAGGCTCGGGCAAATCCTCGCTGGCCTTTGACACGCTTTATGCCGAGGGGCAGCGCCGCTACGTCGAATCCCTGTCGGCCTACGCGCGTCAGTTCCTCGCGGTCATGGACAAGCCTGACGTCGACAGCATCGAGGGTCTGTCCCCGGCGATCGCGATCGAGCAGAAAACCGGCTCGCACAACCCGCGCTCGACCGTCGGCACCGTCACGGAGATCTACGATTACCTGCGACTGCTCTATGCGCGCGCCGGTCTGCCGCGCTGCCCGCGCCATGGCATCGATCTGGCAGCGCAGACGGTCAGTCAGATGGTCGATCAGGCCCTGCTCGCCCCGGCCGGCGAGCTCGCCTTGCTGCTGGCGCCGTTGGTGGCGGCGCGGCGCGGCGAGCACACGCAGCGCATCGCCGAGCTTGCCGGGCAGGGCTTTGCGCGCGTGCGCATCGATGGCACGGTGTACGACATCGATGCAGTCCCGAAGCTCGAGCCGCGCGAGCGGCACAGCCTCGAGGCCGTCGTGGATCGCTTCCGCGTGCGAGCGGAGGCGAGCCAGCGCCTCGCGGAGTCCTTCGAGACCGCGCTGCGAGTCGGTAATGGCATCGCGCAGGTGGTGTTCCCCGACAATCCCGCGCTTGCGCCGTTGCTGTTCTCGAGTCGCCACGCCTGTCCCGAATGCGGCTTTGCGGTGCCGCCGCTCGAACCGCGCATGTTTTCATTCAACAACCCCGCCGGCGCCTGTGCGACCTGCGACGGCCTGGGCTTTCAGGAGTTCTTTGACCCCGAGCGCGTGGTCGTGCATGCGCACCTCTCGCTCGCCGGCGGCGCGGTGCGCGGCTGGGATCGGCGCAACAGCCATTATTTTCAGATGCTGCAGTCCCTCGCGCGTCACTACGACTTCGACGTGGAGATGCCGTGGAGCGAGCTGCCTGAGCCGGTGCGGCACGCTCTGCTATGGGGCAGCGGGGCGGAGCAGATCGAATTTCGTTACAGCGAGCGCACCGGTCACGGCACGCGCAAGCGCCACATGTTCGAGGGCATCGTGCCGAACCTGGAGCGTCGCTTTCGCGAGACCGACTCGCAGGCCGTACGCGAGGAGCTGCGCAAGTACCTGGGCACGCGCGCCTGCGTCGATTGCGGCGGCACGCGCCTCAATGAGGCCGCCCGCGCCGTATTGATTGACGGTCACAGCCTGCCGGCACTCACCCGGCTGACCGTCGGGCAGGCTGGTGAGTACTTCGCGCGCCTGAAGCTCGAAGGCTGGCGCGGTGAGGTCGCGGCACGCATCGTGCGGGAGGTCAGCGAGCGCCTGCGCTTCCTCGTCGATGTGGGTCTGGACTACCTGAGTCTCGATCGCCGCGCAGGCACGCTCTCCGGCGGCGAGGCGCAGCGTATTCGACTCGCAAGCCAGGTCGGATCCGGCCTGACGGGTGTCATGTACCTGCTCGATGAGCCCTCGATCGGCCTGCATCAGCGCGATAACGAGCGCCTGCTCGCCACGCTCAAGCGCCTGCGTGACCTGGGCAATACGGTCATCGTGGTCGAGCACGATGAGGACGCGATTCGCGCCGCCGACCATGTCGTGGACCTGGGGCCGGGTGCCGGCGCGCATGGGGGCCGCGT
>JBEKWD010000223.1:0-5011 GCA_049513435.1 Steroidobacteraceae bacterium
AGGGCGATCAACCCCTTGACCAGTGCCAGCCCGATTCCGAGTCCACCCTCGGTGCGCTCCGGGCGCGATTCGATCTGCGAGAACATCTCAAACAGCTTCGGTTGCGCACTCGGCTCAAAGCCCACGCCGGTATCTTCGACCGCGATCCACAGCTCTGTGGCATCGAGGCGAGCGCTCAATTTAACAATGCCGCGCTCATCGGTATATTTTGCGGCGTTGTTGAGCAGATTCGATATCGCCTGCGAGATGCGCAGCGGATCGACCTGCAGCTCGATCGGTTCACTGGGTAAGGACACCTGCAGTGATTGGCCCTTGGCTTTGATCAGCGGATCCACGGTTTCGATCGCCGTCGCCACCAGGCTCGCCAGAGGCACCTGTTTCTTCTTGAGCTCGAGCCGGCCGCGGGTAATTCGAGACACATCCAGCAGATCGTCGAGCAGCAGTCCCATGCGCTGTACTTGCCGTGCGATCACATCGCGGGCCCACTTGCGCTGCACGTCATCGACGCTCGGTATCTCAAGCAACTCAGCGGCGTTGCGGATCGGTGCGAGTGGATTGCGCAGCTCATGCGCCAGTGTTGCGAGAAATTCATCCTTACGCCGGTCGGCCTCTCGCAACGCATCCTCGGTGGCCTTGAGTTGACTGATTGACTGCTCGAGCTCCCGGGTGCGCGCTTGCACCTCATCCAGCATGCGGTTGAAGGCGTCGACCACCAGTCCGATCTCATCGTCGGCGATACGGGGTGCGCGCTGCGTATAGTCCCCGCGATTGACGACGCCGCCGGCAACCAGTGTCATGGCATCGAGCGGACTGGTAATGGCTCGCTGCAGACTGTTGGAGAGAATCAAGGCGACAATCAGGCTGCCGGCGCCCACCAGCACCAGGATCGCCACATATGCCATCAGCGGACCGCCGATCGGATAGCTGCCACGCAGGTAGAGTGTGCCGAGCCATTCGCCGTTGCGCTCAATGCGCTGAGTCAGCACGATCTGCGTGCCTCGCATATAAGTGCGAGTGATTGAGCTGAGTAGCTGGGCAGGGGGCGGGCGCTCCCCGGGTCGCACAAACTGTACGTAGAGTCGCCCATCGGCGGTGTAGAGCGCGGCCGCTCGCGCCGCCTGATGCACCCGCAAGGCCGCGAGGCTGTCCGCGGCAGCAGCATGATCGTCAAAGGCGAGGGCGGGGGCGCTCGCGAGCGCCAGAATGCTGGCCTCGGTCGCCAGATCAGCGGCTCGCACGCGCCGATAGTTAGCAAGGTCGTTGACCAGCAGCGCGGCGCTCGCCACCAGTAGCGCGACGCCCGTGGTCTGCACGACCACGATCATGAGCTTGCTGCGCACGCTGCGCCGCGTGCCAGGGGCGCGTGGCGGCCACAGCCAGCGCAGCAGCTTCGAATCGCCGGCCTCACGCTTCATCGGCGGCTTACCCGTGTCAGACAGCCCGCTTGACGAGCATCCGCAAAGAAAGTGGCACCGCAGGCCGCGTGCGGCAGATAGTCGGCCTTGATGTGGGTGGCCACCGCCAGCAGCTCGGCGCTGATCTTCAGACCGGCACGGCTTGCCGCGGCAGTGGAAATCTCAAAGCGCACATGCTGATTGCTGAGCACGAAGTTCACCGCACTGCCGGCCTCCAGACCCCCTTCGGCATCACTGACGACCAGCACTGGACGATCACCGAGTGCGGCAATGAGTGCGTGCAGGTTGCCGTGATAGTTCCTGCCGATATACAGCGTTTGTGCGGAGTCGATCTGGCGTACGTCAGTGATGCGTTTGACCTGCGCGGATAGTCCGAGGATCGGGTGCTTCGGCAACAGTTCCCCGAGGCGCGCAGCCACTTCATCGGCGCCAAGTACCGCGATCGTGAACTTCTGCGCCGTTAGTGCTTCGGCGGGCCACTGCACGTACTCGGCAAAGCGGTACAGAAAAACCGCCTTCACTGCGGCCTCGGGATAGGAGTCAGCTTCAGCGCACACCCCGCCGCGCCACGCCCCCAGCCCGAGCAGCAACGCCACGCCGAGCACTAGCCCTCGGCACCGTCTACGCAATTTTGCGCCGCTGTAGACCATAGGTGACTAAAACCTGCAACGAGCCTCGGCCATAACGCTGCGCAGGATGTATTCACCGTTCGGCGGCGGATATTGAACCTGACGGGCGTGCAGCAGGTTGTAGCCATCGACTGACAGTTCGAGCGCCTGGCTCACACGCCATCCGATACGGGCCATCAGGTCGTAATAGCCCGGCTGTGCGGGCTCGGGAAAGGCGCTGATATATCGCAGTGATGCATCGAACGTCAGATGCGACGGAAGATCCATCGACGAGGTCAACATCGCCTGGTAGCTCGGGTCGTTGCCGGCCTGGGCGACGCCGAGCAGAGCGCTCGATCCGGGCTTGAATTCAAGGTCCTCGTGCACCGTGCGGATTCCGGGTGACAAGCGCCACCACGAGACCACCTGCACGTCGGCCCAGGCGTCGATGCCATCGGTGTGGCCGCGCATCATATTGCCCCACTCGAGGATACCCGGTCCCGGCGAGAACTCGACCGTGCGCAGATCGTTGTAGAGGTTGTAGTAAGCGTTGATCGAGATCGATAGCCGCTCGTTTGGCTGCCCGCGATAGCCGAGCTGGTAGGCGGTGAGGGTCTCGGGCAGATAACGCGGGTTGCCGGTCAAGTAGATGAGGGCACCGAACTTTTCCTGCACGTCGGCGTCAAACGGCGTCGGCGAGCGAATAGCGCGCGAGCCAGCGGCCCAGAGCATCGCGCTATCGGTGAGGTTCCAAGCCAGGCGCAGATCAGGCAGCGGTGACCAACCCGAGTACGGATCATCCTCCATTTTGAAACCCGCTATGAGGTTGAGCGAGCGCGTCAATACCAGCGTGTCCTGCGCAAACACGTCGCCGAGCAGGAGCGATCGGTGCGTGGGGTCCCAGAGCAGATTGGCGGAGTTCGTGAGCTGATAATCGTTGACGCGCTCGCCTGCTCCCCAGATCCACTGTTGCATCGAGCCGAGGGGAAAGCTGTCCTGCAGCTCTATATCGTAGGTATGCAGCACGAAGGCGGTGCCTCCGGCCGGCCCGAACTGCTCGGTCTGATCGACATAGGCCTGCACCTGCAGGTTCGATTGCAAGCCAAAGCGGTGCTGCCAACGCGTCAGCAGGTCGGCGCCGGACAGCATGCCGTCCGGAGTGTTCAGTTCGTTCTCGCTGCCGCGATAAGCGTCGCCTTGGAACGTCGTGGAATCGTTAGCACCGTTCCAGTCGGCGCGAAAGCCGCCTTGCACCTTCGACCAGGCATCATGCGCGCTCGTGCCGTTGGCCAACTGCATCGCATCGCGTTCGAAGGCGAGGCCGTAGACACGGTAGCTGGCGCCCCCTTCGAGTTGACCGCCATAGCGCGCATCCACGGCCTGCTGCTGATTGCCGCCAGCGGCCCGCAATGCCGCGCCCTGGGTTTGCTCGGCAGTGCGCGTGACAATGTTGATGACGCCGTTCATGGCGTTCGCACCCCAAAGCGTCGCCCCCGGGCCGCTGATCACTTCGATGCGATCGACATCCTCGAGCATCACGTCCTCGGCATTGAGGTAGATGCCCGAGTACAGCGGCGTATAGACACTGCGGCCGTCAATCACCAACAGCAGCTTGTTGGAAAAATTCTGATCGTCCGGGTTGCCGCCCAGGCCACGCGCCGAAACCACATAGTTGCTGGCGCTCAGTTGTAGCACCTGCAGGTTTGGCGCCAGACGCAAGGCCTCGGCGATGTTGGAGGCCCCGGAGCGCGCGATCTCATCGTGCGTGATCACGAAAATCGCCGCCGCCGCGCTTTGCAAGGACTGCGGCGACTTTGAGACCGATGTCACTTGAACGTCTACCAGCTGCTGCAGGGACATCTGAGCGAGGTCCTCGGTCGGCGGCGACTCGGACTCGGAGGCCGCGGCCAGACTTATCGCCCCAGCCCCAGCGATAGCCACCGTTGCAGCCCTTATCACAGCCGCGCACCCGACTTGCCTGCGCGCTAACCGCTGGCCGGTCATCTTCACCGTGACGCCTTGCATTCGTTATTAGTCTAGGGAGGTTCGCATCCTGCAAACTTCGCGAAGGATAGCGTTGCAGCGCCGCGCGCGCTCGGACCAATCCGAGCCGAGCCTGTCAGACGAGTCCTACACGGGAGACGATGCGCTACCAGCGATACTCGGTCGATAGCTCGAATACGCCCTGCACAGTCGATTGTGTAATCGGACTGTCACTGGCGCTGCCGGTCAGACGATTCCACGCGAGGTCAGTATTGATCAACCAATGCGCTGTCAGAAAGCGACTGGCGCTAAAGCCGACGCCATAGGCCGTAGAGCCGCCATGAGCATCGTAGACTGGATACCCAGAGGCCGCCGCCTGGGCCGTCGATACACCGAAGACTTTTCGCATGTATTGGCCATTGGAAAACGTGATCGTCGGGCCGGCGAACATGACGAAAGTCCTCGAGCTCCCCGGCAGCGGCATAAAAGCATCCAGATCGGCCAGCAGTCCATTGGCTCCGCCGACAATGCGCCGCACGTCGGCACGCAGAACCAGCGGGAACTCTTTAGAGATGACGTAGGAGCCGAAAACCTTGACCACTGGCGCGGCGCTGATGTCGCCCAGGCCATGGAGATGCTCATATTCGTCCGACATCGGGCGACCAAGGTCGTAGCCGATTGAGACTCCCGCGCGATAATTGGTCCCACGCAGCAGGTTAACGCCAAGGCCCTCTCCCACGGACGCGAAGGCGATGTCTCGGTACAGAATGACGATGACCGGAGCGGGCGTCTCCCGGTACGAGTGCGCGCCGTCGTACCGGGGCATTGCCGCCACCGCTGCGCCGAGCACTACGCGCCAATCCTGCAGATTGGGATCGTATAGCTTCTCCAGAATGGTGCCGCCCGGATACTGCCATTCCTGCAATGGCGACGGTGTCTGTGAGAAGGTAGTGCAGGGAGCGCAGGCATATAGAACGAACGCCAGACAAATAAACCAACGCCAGA